>NZ_JAJNRE010000070.1:0-1457 GCF_022228025.1 Halorhodospira sp. 9622
TCTCCAGGGTCGGATGCGGTAACATGATCAGGATCTCTCCGTGGTGGGGGCGATCAGTGGTAGTAGCCGGGGCCGCGCACATTGGTGTGCTCGATGGGCGTGGCCTCGGTTCGCCGCTCCCCATCCAGCGGCTGACGGTCCAGACCGCGACGCAGGATCGACTTCAGGTTCGTGTAGCTGCCCACCCCCAGGCTCAGTGCCCGCTCCGAGGCCGCTTCCAGGCGCTGTGGGCTGTAATGTCGGGCTAGGCGCTGGAGTCCTTCGGCCAGGCGCCTTGCACGGCGTAGGGGGCCGTTTTCGAGTTCTTGGCGCAGGAGTGTGGCGGTCGCCACACCGACGCCCTCAGCCCAACGCAGCATCTGCCCGCCGTCGAGCGCCGCGTAGGCCCGGTGGTGGGGCGGCATGTGCTCGTTCAGGGTGCTCTGCCCTGGGCCGTCGTGGCGTGGATGGGCGGCGACGCGCAGGCTGGCGTGAAAAACCTCGAGCGCCGCGGCGGTGATCCGCAGCTCCACTTCCTGGCCGATGAGCCCGTGCGGGACGCTGTAGCTGTGCCCGGCGTGCTCGACATGGTAGGTCGGGCCGAGCTGCAGACGGCGCCAAATGGCCGGCTCGAAGGGGTGCGTCGGTAACGGGCGCAGTGCCGGGCGCTCGAGTTCCTCGAAACGCTGCCGGCGACTGCCGGCACGGCGCGAGAAAGGCCGCTCATTCAGCGCATCGAGCCGCTCGCGGATCGCCGCATTGGCCTCCGCCAGGCTGAAGAAGCGCCGATCGCGCATGGGTGCGAGGATCTCTCGCTCGACAATCAGCACGGCGTTCTCGGCCAGCGCCTTATCCTTCGGGGCACGCACCCGCGCCGGGACCACGGCGAAGCCATAGGCCGCGGCCAGCTCGGCGTAGGCCCGATTGAGCTGCGGATCGTAGCGGTGGGGTCGCTGCACGGCGCTTTTGAGGTTGTCCGGGACGATGCACTCGGGCACACCGCCGATGTAGGTCAGCGCACGGATGTGGGCGTTGAGCCAGTCGCTGCTGCCCTGAGTCGCCGACGCCTCGGCGTAGACCAGTTGCGAGCAGCCGAGCACGGCGACAAAGACCTGCGCCGGCAGCTGCTCACCGGTCTCGCCATCATGGATCGGGAGGGTCATGCCCGCGTAGTCGACGTAGAGCGCCTCGCCGGCGGTATGGACCTGCGCCATGCTCGGCTGCTCTCGACCCAGGTGGCGGCGCAGGTGGACGCAAAACGCCGAGTAACCGTAGCCCTTCGGCTCCTGCTCGCGGTACTCAAGCCAGAGCTGGTGGCGGGTCACGCCCTTGCGCGTGAGCTCGCGGGCAACCTGCTCCCAGTCCGGCTCCGGCGGGAGGTCAGGGCGAGGACCGGCGCGATGCGGGAAAAGCAGCTGCTCCAGGGCATGATCGTCAAGATCCTCGGGCAGCGGCCATCCGAGCCCAGCGGCCTGGGC
>NZ_JAJNRE010000071.1:0-1417 GCF_022228025.1 Halorhodospira sp. 9622
TGGCCTGGGCCAGGCTGACGTACTTGCTCACTGCCCCCTTGGACAGCCCGCAGGCCCGGGCGATCTGCGCGTGACTGAGCTTCGCCTCGTGCTTGAGGCGCAGTACCTCGACGATCTTCTTCATTGGAACCCTCTCCCCCGGCATGGCCGCCTCCGCTCGGGCAAAGGCAACCGGTATGCCGGATCAAGCTGAAGGATTCCAGTGGGTTGGATGCGATTCCGCGATCGTGACCGCCGATTCCGGCACCGTGACCAGCGATTCCGCAATGCACCTCGGAATCGGTCACGTTCAGCCGGAAAACGCGGTCACGATGGCCCGGAATGGCCGGTCACGTTCACGCGGAAAACGCGGTCACGATCGTCCGGAATACGCAGGGGGCGAGGCGCGGGGTGGACTCAAATACATACTTAACCCAAAGCAACCGGATATGGATCAGACCCAGTGGTTGTCAACTGCGTAGCTCTAAAGCCCTATCCCCGCGCACACAAGCCCTAATCAGGCAAGCCGGAAGCTCAAGAATAAATGACCCTAAATCAAAAAAAGAAAATCACTGTCCGTCGCGCACCAACCGGACCCTGTAGTTGTTGAGGCGTTAAAGTTGTGCATGGATCATCCTCCTCATACTGCAAAATTGTCGTGGCGTGGCAAGCCGGCGCTTGAACCGCCTGAGCGGCGCCCGTGAGCACCATGAGCCCGTCAGGGCGAAAGCGCTGTCCTTACGCATGACTGGATTCGCCTAGTTTTGAAGCGTGTTAAGCATCTCTTAGAAGCCCACGCCTGCCAACCTCGATCCATCGCGTCCCGCCGATTGGCGCCTATGCAATGCTGCCCCCGGTGGCGGATTGGGATAGCCCGTGACAGTCACGGGGTGCACAATCCACGGCTACGCAGCAACGACACCCTGCGGGCGGCAGCTTATGAACCGCTCCCGGTCCGCGCGCTTCCTGCCGCCGGGCGCCGCAGCCGAGCAGTGCCACGACCTGTGCTGCGTCAGCGGGCTTGCCACAGGCGCAGCATCTGGTCCCGTGAACCGGATACCACCTGCCAATCATCCGGGCTGAAAGCCACCGAGGTCACACCGTCCCCCTGCCCTTCGAAGGTGTGCAACTGGTCACCGCTGTCGACATCCCAAAGGCGCAGCCGGCCATCGTCTGAACCTGACATCATCCGCTTGCCGTCGCCGCTGAAAGCCACCGAGGTCACAGCGCGCCCATGGCCCTCGAACGTACGCAGCAACCGCCCACTGTCGGCATCCCACAGGCGCAACGTGTCGTCGTTTGCACCCGACAGCACCCTCTTGCCATCCGGACCAAAGGCCACAGAGCGCACATCGTGCTCATGCCCCTCGAAGGTCCGCAGCTGCCGCCCACTGTCCACATCCCACAGGCGCAGCGTGTTGTCAGCTGAACCCGACAC
>NZ_JAJNRE010000072.1:0-1304 GCF_022228025.1 Halorhodospira sp. 9622
TCTCCGCCCCCCCGCCACCCGATCCTTCCCCCGTGGTTGCCGCATTCGACTGATCAAAGACACTCCCGTGCAGCCAACTGCTTGAGCGTCGTCGCTTACGGCTCGACCCGCACCCACTCGGTCGCGCGGCCTTGGCCCTCCCGCTGAAGGCGGCCTTCTTCGCGGAGGCGGTGGAGGATGGTGCGCAATTGCTGCGGCTGGCGGTCCGGGAAGCGCTGGCGCAGCATGGCCATGGTGAAGCGCTCGGGCATTTCATGGAGGACTTCGCGGCGCACCGCCAGGGCCCAGCCGCCGCGCCCGCCGGCACCGCTTTGGTAGCGGCCGTAGGCTTCGGCGACCGCGGGCGGAGCCGGGTCCGCCAGGCGTGTGGCAACGGCTCGGAAGAGGCCGTGGCACCACTCGTTGGCCTGTTTGCGGTTGCCCGCGAAGACCACGGGCAGTTTCGGGTGCAGGGCCTGGATCTCGGCCACGACCCGGGCTGTGTGGGCGGCTGACCAGGGGGCGACCCGCTGCGGGTCGAGGAAGTCGCCGTAGGTGGCTTCGACCACCAGTGCGGGATGGGGATAGGTCGCCAGTTCCGCCAGCTGCTGGTGAAGGATCTGGATCTGGCCGAAGTCGGTCAGGAGGTTGTCGAAGGTCTTGCGCTCGACCACGGCCTGGATCTGCCCGTCACTCTCCAGCGCGTAGTCGCCGGCCGGGAGGCTCTCGCGTCGCGTTTCGGCACCCGGAAAGCGCCACGGGTAACGCTCGGCGCGGTCGATCAGGGCGGTGATCGGATAATCGCCGAAGAGCTGGGTTCGGCCGCGGGTCTTGTGGGCCCGGACGGCGCCCTGGGTGCGGAAGAAAATCTGTTCGTAGTGCCCGGGCTTGTTCTTGTACGGCTTGGTCAGGAACAGGAAGTCGCAGCGCCGGCGCTTCTGCCGGTCGAGCACCAGCGCGAGCTTCTTGCCGAAGCGATTGAGCGAAACCACGGGGACGTGCTCGAGCTCCTCGGGGGTCTCCTCCGGCGGGTCCTGCTCACGCAGGCAGAAGACGTGCCCCTGCGGGCCCGGCCAGCGATCCTTGGCGCGCAGGGCGAGGATGATCCCGTCGTGATCGCTCTCCAGGGTGATCCGGTACGGGAATTTCTCGCTCTGCGTCTGCTGTACGCGCCAGTAAGTGGCCATGTTGCAAGCATAGCGCGAGCGGGTGCGCGTCGACCATGGCGCGTCGGGGCATGCCCTTGGGCTGCTGAGGTCGGTTGGCCGGTCCCCCTGTGGCGTTCGAAGGTCGCCCCCTGACGCCGGTTGGCCGCTCCCCGGTGG
>NZ_JAJNRE010000073.1:0-1291 GCF_022228025.1 Halorhodospira sp. 9622
ACCGGATCCCGCATGCTGCTCGTCGGAATCCTGTCAATCGCCCAGTGAGCGAGCGATGAGCGTCACCCTGCTTTGCCGTTGCGATGCTCAAGAGGAGCGCGCATGGAACTCCACTACCCGACACTAGCGCTCGTCCTCTGGACGGCAAGCTTGGTCGCCGCCGCCGTGATGGCGATGGTCTGGCGGATCAATCACCACGAACGGGGGCCAGCGCTGTGGGCTGCCAGCAGCTTGGTGGTGGCGTTCAGTTTTGTGCCGCTGTGGTTTGAGACGGACCTGATCAGCGGGCTGATCCTGGTCAACAATGTCGCAAGCACTGTTGCGGTCCTGCTGCTGCTCGAGGGGATTCTGCGCTTCAAGGGGGTGGGCAACGAGTATCGCAGGCTGCCCTGGTACGGGGTCTATGTGGTGACCTTGGCCAGCCTGCTGTACCTCACGCTGAGTCTCGACAACCACCAACTGCGCTACCTCTTTCTCGATGCCAACCTCTCCGGGTTGTTGCTCCTCACGGCCTTCTTCCTGGTCCGGGGGGTTGATGACCGGCTAGAGCGCCTCATATACGGCGGCACGGCCGCAGTGTTCCTGTTGCTGGCCGCCGCAGTCTTCTACCGCTGGAGCCAGGCGGCCACGGGCGTTATCGGCCCCGATGATCGCGTCAACCCGGCCAGCGGTTGGATCATCTTTGCGAGCATCCCGTGGATCCTTGGCTGGACGTACGGGCTGGCCATGGCCGCGAACTTGCGTGCCCAGCGGACCATCGAGGATATGGCGCAGCACGACCCGCTAACCGGTCTGCCGAACCGACGTCTTTTAGCCGACGCCATGGAGCGGATGGCGGAGCGCTCTTCTCCAGGTAGCGGTGCTCCGGGGCAAGGCTTCGGGGTGGTCGCCCTCGACGTCAATGGCTTCAAGGAGATCAATGACCATTACGGGCATGCGTTCGGCGATGCGGCCTTGGTCAAGCTCGCCGAGCTGTTGCTCAGAGGGCTGCGTCCGGAGGATAAGGGCATAAGACTCGGCGGCGACGAGTTTGTGCTCCTGTTGCACGGGGTGACCGACCGGGCGGACCTGGAGCAACTCTGCGGGCGAGTGCTGAAGGTGCTCGAGATGCCCGTATCCGTCAAAGGGCACGTGGTGCGCTTTTCGGTCAGTCTGGGGACCTCCCTTTGCCCGGATGACAGCACCGATGCCGAGCGGTTGCTCGCGCTGGCCGATCAGCGGATGTACGCGAACAAAACCGGCAAAACGAGCGAATCAGCGGTCTGGTGTGCAGCTCCTGCGGACTGCTGAG
>NZ_JAJNRE010000074.1:0-1268 GCF_022228025.1 Halorhodospira sp. 9622
TGCTCGCCGCCACCGGCCGCCGCCCCAACGTCGACGGCCTCGGTCTGGAGGCCACCGGCCTGAGCCTGGACGACGACGGCGTGCCGCTCTTCGACCGCTCCACCATGCAGTGCGGCGATCAGCCGATCTTCATCGCCGGCGACGCCAACAACGAGCACCCGGTCATGCCCGACGCCTTCGACGAGGGCGAGATCGCCGGCACCAACGCGGGCCGCTACCCGAGCGTCGAGCGCGGGCGCCGCCATCCGCCGATGAGCATCGTCTTCACCGAGCCCCAGATGGCCCTGGTCGGTGCGCGCTACACCGATTTATCCGGGCACGACCACGCTATTGGAGAATTCGACTTTGCCACCCAACCCCGCGCCATGGTCATGCGCGAGAACCACGGGGTCATGCGCCTCTACGGCCGACCCTCCGACGGCGCCTTTTTGGGCGCCGAGGTGCTGGGTCCACGTGCCGAGCACCTGGGCCATCTCCTGGCCTGGGCCGTCGATAGCGGCATGACCGTCGAGCGCATGCTCGACCTGCCTTACTACCATCCGGTCCTGGAGACAAGCATCCGCAACGCCCTCCAAGACCTGCAGCGAAAGATGAAGGCCTGAGCCGCGCAGCGGCCCCCGCGTCCATGACCCGCAAAAGCTGGAGCGATCGCCATGGCTGAGCTCGTCAATCAACGCCGCCTGCTGGAGCAACTCGCCGGGATCGGCAAGGCCCTAGGGCATGCCTACCGCCTGGAGCTCCTGGAGCTGCTGGCCCAGCGCGAGCGCAACGTGGATGAGCTCGCCCGCCTGACCGGCATCCCACTGGCCAGCGTCTCCCAGCACCTCCAGCAGCTGCGGCGCATGGGGCTGATCTCGGCGCGCAAGGAGGGAACACGTGTCTACTACACGCTCGCCGATGAGCAGGTCACGGCCCTACTCGGCATGCTGCGCGAGGTAGCGGAGCGCAACCTCACTGAGGTGCAGCGGATGACCGAGCAGTACTTCCACGACAGCGACGCCCTCGACGCCATCGACTCGACCGAGCTGCTCGAGCGCCTGCGCGCCGGCATGGTCACCCTCATCGACGTCCGGCCGCCGGAGGAGTTCGCAGCGGGGCATCTGCCGGGCGCGATCAACATCCCGGCCGAGGAGCTTGAGGCACGCCTCGATGAGCTGCCCGCCGAGCAGGAGATCGTCGCCTATTGCCGCGGCCCCTACTGCGCCCTGTCCGTCGAGGCCGTCCGGCGGCTGCGGGCGCAGGGCCGGCAGGCGTACCGCTTGGAGCAG
>NZ_JAJNRE010000075.1:0-1230 GCF_022228025.1 Halorhodospira sp. 9622
AAGCTCATCAGCGTTGACCAGTCGCTGCAGCCGCGCACGCACGCGACGGCTCGGCTCCGGGCTTGCACTCCGTGCCGCCATACATGCCTCCAGGATCACCGGCGGCCCGCAAGCCGCCAGTGCAGATATTCGGTTGCCCGGTCCCAAGAACCGGGCTGGATTAAAAAAGCCCACCCCGCGCACGGGGTGGGCTACTGCCACACGATACCCTCTAAACGTTAATACGCAGCGAGGTTGTCGTGATCGAAATCGCCGTCGTCGAGGTCGACGCCTACCAGCTCGACCACCTGCTCGTAGCTAGCGAATTCGTAATTGCCATTATCCTCTTCGACTTGAAGGATACCAAGATTCGCGTCACCGCCATCCTCCATCCAAGCGACGAGGAGTTCGTTGCCCGTGCCGATGTCATCAAGATTGGAGGCATCGTCGTTCAACGACTCCATGAGATCGTCACCATCATCAAAACCGGCATTAAGAATCAGCGTCTCGCCGTCCCATGTCCCCCCGGCGCCGTCGATGCTATCAAAGTCGACGTCATCAGCGGTAGTTTCCGTGAACGAGGCACTGTCATCCCATCCGCCGTCGAAGTCGTAATCCAGGGCAACGGTGTCTTCGGCATTGGCCGTGCCATCCTCGAACTCGTTGACGACACTGCCAAACGCCGATTCACCAATACCGACGACCTGCTCTTGGCTGGTATCGTCTTCCAGCGTCAGCTCCAGCTGATCACCGAGATAGAGGTCTTGGGTAGCCCCAGTACCATCAGTGTGAACCTCCGCATCATCCTCGATGCGGACAGCATCGACATCACTCCCGACGGTCAGGGCACCATCCGTCCCGCCCTGGAGGATCAGCAGATCCACCTCGCCATCGAAGCCGACCTCATCCTGATCATCCGCATCCCACTGCGTAGTCACCGTTACCGAATGGAAGTCCGCGACAGGGATAACATCATTGACGGACCCCGCGCCCGTGAACGTCGGCTCGAAGAGCGTATCGGGCACATCTGCGCCCGTGAACGTATTAGCCTGTTCTTGGATGAACCCGTCTGCTGCGAGCGACTCATACGAGTCCTCGACATTCACATCCGAAGCGCCTTGCAGTGCACCAGCACCAACGCCGTTGGTGACCTGATCAACACTCAGCGACCAGATGACCTCACCATCAAAGTCATCCGCGATGGCATCCGCCGCCGTAGTACCCAGATCCCAATTGAAGCTGGAGTCGGAT
>NZ_JAJNRE010000076.1:0-1178 GCF_022228025.1 Halorhodospira sp. 9622
CACCACGGCTGATCGCCGGGCTGCTCTACCTGCAGCACGCCTACAACCTCTCCGATGAGGCCGTCCTTGAGCGCTGGCTGGAGTCGCCGTACTTCCAGTACTTCTGCGGTGAGCAGTACTTCCAGCACGAGTTGCCGATTGACCCCTCATCGATGACGCGCTGGCGCAAGCGCATCGGCGAGGAAGGCGTCGAAGAGCTGCTCGCGCAGACGATCGAGACCGCCCGGCGCGAGGGCCTGGTCAAACGCCAGAGCCTGGAGCGGATCACGGTGGACACCACCGTCCAGGAGAAGGCGATCACCTATCCCACCGACGCCAAGCTCTACGCCCGTGCCATCCGCAATCTCGGCAAGGAGGCCCGGCGGCACGGGATCCCGCTGCGCCAGAGCTTTGCCCGCAAGGCGCCGGAGACCCTGCTACAGGTCAACCGCTACGCCAAGGCCAAACAGATGAAGCGCAAGCGCCGGGCGACCCGGCAGCTGAAGACGTACCTGGGGCGGCTGACGCGGGACATCGAGCGCAAACTTGTCGATGCCCCGGAGTCCGCGGCCACGGCCCTTCGGCCGCAGCTGCGCAAGGCACGGCAGCTCCTTGAGCAAACGCGCAAGGATCCAGACAAGCTCCTCGCCTGGCACGCACCGGAGGTGGAGGTCATCGGCAAGGGCAAAGTGGCCAAGCCCTGGGAGTTCGGTGTGAAGGTCTCGGTGGCGGTGACCAACCGGGAGAGTTTCGTCGTCGGCTGCCGGACGATGCCGAATCGTCCCTACGATGGCCACACCCTCAACGAGGCCCTGGAGCAGGCGGAAATCCTCAGCGGTGTGCGTCCGACGCACTGTTACGTGGACCGCGGCTACAAGGGCGCCTTGGGGTTGCCGCGCATGAAGGTCTTCCATTCTGGACAGCGGCGTGGCGTGGACACCCGGCGCCTGCGTCGGGTGTTGCGCCGACGCTCGGCGGTAGAGGCGGTGATCGGCCACATGAAGACCGATGGGCGCATGGACCGGTGCCGCCTCAAAGGCCGTCTGGGCGATGCGATGAATGCGGTGCTGGCCGCCGCCGGGCACAACATCCGGCTCCTGCTGCGGGCCATGCCAGCTCTTTTGCGCGCTCTACTGGGGTGGCTGCTCTCGCGTCTGGGTGGTCACCGCGCAGCACTGGGTGCACCGGAACCCGCCGGC
>NZ_JAJNRE010000077.1:0-1170 GCF_022228025.1 Halorhodospira sp. 9622
ATTGTCTGGGCACTGGACATGGAACAGGTCAATGACGGTTACATGGCCGGCGCCCTGGACGGTGTTGGGGACCTGAACGTCAGTGACAGCTTTAGCGCTATCGCCGATCGGTATGACGGTTTCGCTGACACAGACGACGACTTCAGCGATCTCCTTGTCAACAACCTCCAGACGCTCGTTGTCGAGGATGCCTGGGATACTGACGACATCACTGCCGCCGACGGCACGGACCATTTCGAGCAGTTCGACTTGATCGTGCTTGGTGGTGGCACCGTTGGCGGGGACACCGGCTCCGCGATGGATATCGCTGACACCGGCGATCTCTCAGACTTCCGCATCGAGGGGAGCGCAAACCTCGATTTCAGCGGCGGTGACAGTAGCGCCGACGTTGAGGTGAACGTGGCCGCGGAGTCGCAGCTTACGCTGGTCGATGGCGACAATAACAGCACCGCAAGCCAGACGGTGCACATCGAGAGTGATGGTTACGGGACCGTTGTCAATAACTTCGGCGATGATAGCGATGACCACACCATCGAGCTCGATGACCTGGACTACGCGTTCAGTGATGACGATACAGACGGCCAAAGCGCCGCTCTCGTCGATGAGGTAGACTTCCAAGGCGGGGTGCTCTTCGACACGAATAACGGCGATGCCGGCACGGACATGTCTTCGGGGGACTTTGATTTCGGAACCATTGGCCTCGACGGCGAGCTCGATGAGGGTGACTCGTTCTATGTGCTCGCCGGCGACCAAACCCACGACTCGGACGGTGGCTGGTATCTCTACGAGGTCACCTTCGACGGCTCGGATGATTCGGGCACGCTGAATGATGACGAGCTCACGAACCCGCAGTTGGTCGCCGAAATCGCCGAAACTGGGGCAAACACTCAGGCAGAGGACATGGATTTCCAGCTGGTGTAATCAAAAGGGAGTGATCGCCACTGCCTAGCGAGTCCTAGGTCGCTTGTCGACGGGGCTCTGAAGGCCTCACCCCTGGGAAGCTGGGGGTGGGGCCTTTTTGTCTCAGGGCACGCGGGAGGGCGAGCTCTTGGTTGAAGGACCTGATTGGCCATCAATATGAAGAGAAACAACGACGTGAAAACCAACTCGACTGAGCCGAGCACTCGCGCGCTTGCGCGGTTGCAGCGGCTGGTCAATAACGATGCGCTC
>NZ_JAJNRE010000078.1:0-1169 GCF_022228025.1 Halorhodospira sp. 9622
CATGATTCCTAGGCACGCCCAGGCCACGCTCGAGCAGCTGGCTGCCAGCTTCCCGGTCGTCGCCGTCACCGGGCCCCGCCAATCCGGCAAGAGCACCCTCGTCCGGGCGCTCTTTGCGGACCGTCCCTACACCTCCCTGGAGGACCCGGACCAGCGGGAGTTCGCCACTGACGACCCGCGTGGCTTCCTCGCCCAATTTCCGGGAGGGGCTGTTCTGGACGAGGTCCAGCGCTGTCCGGCGCTACTCTCCTACCTGCAGGGACGCGTCGACCAGAGCGGTCGGCTCGGCGAGTGGATCCTGACCGGCTCACAACAGTTCGGGATGGTCTCGGCCGTGACCCAGAGCCTGGCCGGGCGAGTCGGCATGCTGGCACTCCTGCCGTTCGCGCGCGACGAGCTCCTGGCCGCGCAGCAGCTGCCGGAGCAGTTCAACGAGGCGCTTTGGCGGGGCGGCTACCCGCCGATCTACGACCGCCCCGTGGAGCCCGCCCTCTGGTACGGCTCCTACGTCCAGACCTACCTTGAGCGCGACGTCCGTCAGCTACTCGGCGTCCGCGACCTGACCCTGTTCCAGCGCTTCCTGCGCTTGACGGCGGGGCGGACCGGGCAGCTGCTCAACCAATCGGCCCTCGCCGAGGAGGCCGGCGTCAGCCACAACACGATCCGGGAGTGGCTCTCCGTGCTCGAGGCCAGCTACATCATTCATCGGCTGCCGCCGCACCACAACAACTTCAACAAGCGCCTGGTCAAGACGCCGAAACTCTATATGCTCGATACCGGCTTGGCGTCCTGGCTGCTCGGCATCGAGTCTGCGCAGCAGATCGACACCCACCCGCTACGCGGCGCACTCTTCGAGACCTGGGTGGTCGCCGAGCACCTGAAGGCGCGCTGGAACGCCGGACGCCCCTCCAATCTTTACTTTTGGCGCGATCGGGCTGGGCGCGAGGTCGATCTGGTGATCGAGCGCGGCGGCCGCCTGCAGCCGGTGGAGATCAAGGCCGGGGCGACGGTGACCCGCGATGCCCTCCGCGGCCTGGAGCGCTGGTGCGAGCTCGCCGGCGACGAGGCCGCCGGAGCGCGGCTGATCTACGCCGGCAGCGAGGCGCGTGAGCAGCGGGGGATCCGCATCCAGCCGTGGCGCTCGGCGATGCTCGAGGCGTAGCCCATCA
>NZ_JAJNRE010000079.1:0-1163 GCF_022228025.1 Halorhodospira sp. 9622
TCGATGATCTTGGAGACGACGCCGGCGCCGACGGTGCGGCCGCCCTCGCGGATCGCGAAGCGCAGGCCGTCCTCCATGGCGATCGGGGCGATCAGCTGAACCGTCATCTTGACGTTATCGCCCGGCATCACCATCTCGGTGCCCTCCGGCAGCGTCACCGTACCCGTGACGTCCGTCGTCCGGAAGTAGAACTGCGGACGGTAGCCGTTGAAAAACGGCGTGTGCCGGCCACCCTCGTCCTTGCTCAGGACGTACACCTCGGCCTCGAAGTGCGTGTGCGGCGTGATCGACTTCGGCTTGCACAGCACCTGGCCACGCTCGACGTCGTCGCGCTTGATCCCGCGCAGCAGCGCACCGATGTTGTCACCCGCCTCGCCCTGGTCGAGCAGCTTGCGGAACATCTCGACGCCGGTGCAGGTCGTCTTGCGCGTCTCGGTGATGCCGACGATCTCGACCTCTTCACCGACCTTGATCACACCGCGCTCGACCCGGCCGGTGACCACCGTGCCGCGACCCGAGATGGAGAAGACGTCCTCGATCGGCATCAGGAAGTCGCCGTCAACCGGACGCTCCGGCTGCGGGATGTGCTCGTCCATGGCCTCGACGAGCTTGATGATCGCCGGACGCCCCATCTCCGAGTCGTCGCCCTCGAGCGCCTTCAGCGCCGAGCCGGTGACCACCGGGATGTTGTCACCGTCGAAGTCGTAGTCGCTCAGCAGCTCGCGGACCTCCATCTCGACGAGCTCGAGCAGCTCGGCGTCGTCGACCATGTCGGCCTTGTTCAGGAAGACCACGATCGCCGGGACACCGACCTGACGGGCGAGCAGGATGTGCTCACGCGTCTGCGGCATCGGGCCGTCGGCGGCGGAGACCACCAGGATCGAGCCGTCCATCTGCGCCGCGCCGGTGATCATGTTCTTCACGTAGTCGGCGTGACCCGGGCAGTCGACGTGGGCGTAGTGGCGGCTCTCCGACTCGTACTCCACGTGCGCGGTGGCGATCGTGATGCCGCGAGCACGCTCCTCCGGCGCGTTGTCGATCTGATCGAACGCGCGGGCGTCGCCGCCGTGAGCTTCCGCCAGGACCTTGGTCAGGGCCGCAGTCAGCGTCGTCTTGCCATGGTCCACGTGACCGATGGTGCCGACGTTGATGTGCGGCTTCTT
>NZ_JAJNRE010000008.1:0-129339 GCF_022228025.1 Halorhodospira sp. 9622
CCGCTCGGTGGGCGACCCAGGCCTGCGTACGCCGTACCGCCCCGTTGTACGCCCCCACCAACCGGCCTAACCTTCAAAAGAAGCCCGTCCGGCCACCGCGCCCGAGCAGCGCATGGGCCCCGTGTCGGACCGGCGTCTTCGGCTACCACGAGAAGGGCCCATGACCGATCGCAAGCGCGCCTTCCGCACCGCCATCCTCGCCCCTGTCTTCTTCCCCGCCATCGCCGTCGCCCTAACATGATCCTCGCCGCCTCGCTGATGCTCTTCGTCTTTCTGGTCGGCCCGTCGATCCTCATCGTCGAGAGCTTCGTGCAGAACACGGGTAGTTACCTCAGCGGCACCGTCGAGCGCACCTTCAACCTGGAGGCGTACGACCGGCGCGAGTGGATCGGCAACTGGACGCTGTTCATCTTCGGCTGGACCATCGCCTGGGCGCCGTTTGTGGGCATGTTCATCGCCAAGATCAGCCGCGGGCGGACCATTCGGCAGTTCGTCGGACTCCGGCTCGCCGGTCATCGATCAGCTGGCCTCCGGCGGGCGTGCGGTCACACCGGTCTGGCAGCGCGTCTTCTGGGCGGTGATGGAGGGCGCGGTGGCCGCGGTGCTGCTGGTCGCCGGCGGTCTGGCGGCCCTGCAGACCATGGCGGTGACCAGTGCGCTGCCCTTTGCCGTGATCATGCTGGTGGCGGCGTTGGGGCTGTGGCGGGCGCTGATCATCGAAAGCCACCACGACACCAGCCTGCAGAACCACGTCCAGCGCCGGCAGCGCTACGGCACCCTGCTGTGGAAGAAGCGCCTCTACGAGCTCTTCGACTTCCCCGCCCGCAAGGATGTCATGGCCTTCATCCGCGGGCCGGTGATCCAGGCCCTGGAGCATGTGCAGAAGGCGCTGCACCAGCGTGGCTGGCCCGCTGAGGTGGTCTTCGACGAGGAGCACGGGCGGGCGTACCTCACGGTCCACCGGGACGGGGTCATGGACTTCATCTACGACGTGCGCCTGACCGAGCGGCCGCGGCCGGCCTTCGCCTACCCGGAGATGGATCGCACCCCGGGGCCGGACGAGGTCTACTACCGACCCGAGGTCTACCTGCGCCGGGGCGGGCAGTCGTACAGCGTCTACGAGTACAACGAGCAGGAGATCATCGACGACGTCCTCGACCACTTCGAGAGCTATCTGCAGTTCCTCGACACGGCGCCGGCGACCCTGCCCTGGGCCACCGAGGAGCACGACGAGATGATCGACGCCCCCGAGGGCGGCGGGAGCCGCTGAGGATCGTCCGCGGGGCGGCGCCGGGGTGCAGTGGCCCCGGCGCCTGCCCCGCCGGGCTCAGTGCGCCGAGCGCTTCTCGCGTGCGCCCAGCACGTCGGCGTAGAGGGCCAGGGTCTCGCGGGCGGTGCGCTCGACGGTAAAACGTGTGGCGATGCGCTCGTGGGCTGCCGCGCCCATCCGCGCGCGCAGCTGCGCATCGGCGACCAGCTCGTGCAGGGCCTCGCCCAGGGCGGCCACGTCGCCTGCCGGTGTCACCCGGCCGCTGACGCCGTCCTCCACCAGCTCCGGATTCCCGCCGGAGTCCGAGACCACCGCCGGGATCCCCTGCGCCATGGCCTCGATGATCGCCCGTGGCAGCCCCTCGCGGCGTAACGAGGGCAGGGTGGCGATGTCGAAGGCGCCGGCGATCTTCGGCGCGTCGGCCCGGAAGCCGGTGATGCGGATCCGCTCCGCCGCCGGGCTGGCCGCCGCCGCCCGCTCGATGGCCGGGTACTCGATGGGCCCGATGAGCACCAGGTGGGCGTTGTGCTCGGCGGGGATCTGCTCGAAGGCGCGGATCAGCTCGACGATACCCTTGCGCTTTTTCATCCGCGCCACACAGCCGATCACCGGCGCCCCCTCGGGGATGGCCAGATCGGCCGGTCGCTGGGCATCGGGCTGCTGATACCAGGCCGGGCGGTGCCCCTTGTGGATGGTCACCACCCGCTCCGGGCGAAAGAGCCGGGTCCCGGGCAGGAAGGGCTTATCCAGGAAGTACTGGCGGATCGCCTCGCAGACGCAGACGATGCGCTCGATGCGTGGGTCGAGGAACGAGAGCCAGGAGAACGGATCCCAGTAGCTGAGGTTGCCGATGATCCCCCGGTAGGCCACCACCGGCAGCCGCGGTAGACCCATGGCCGCCAGGTTGTAGTTGGTCAGGGCGATCTTGTAGTAGGCGTGCACCAGGTCAAAGGTGCGCTCCCGCCGCAGGCGGCGCAGCGTGGCGATGGCCGCGCGGTCGGCCTTGCTGCGCATGCGCACCGGGATGACCTCCAGCCCGGCCGCCTCGAAGCGGCTGCGCATGGGCGCATCGGGCTGGCAGACGATGGTCGGCACCACGCCGTGGCTGGCCATCTCGATGACGCTCTCGCTCTCGGCGCGGTCGGTGGTGTCGAACAGATACAGGACTCGCACGGCAGGCCCTTCGGCGTCTGCGGGTGGTTGAACGCCGGCATGGTACCACCGCCTCAGCCGCCCACGTAGCGCCGCCAGCCGCCCAGGTGGGTGATCTCCTCGGCGCCCTCGAGCCCGGCGGCCTCACACAGAAAGCCCGGGATCCAGCGCCCGTCGGCCAGTTCCACCCGGCCGATGCCCAGCGGCGCGGGGATGCCGGCGATGAAGGCGCCCACTTCCTGGGCCGGCAGGCTCCACACCTCCACCTCGATGGCGCTGCCCTCCCGCCGGTCGCGGATCAGTCCGGGGCGCTGCGGCGCCTCGCCGGGCAGGGCGTAGAGCCGGTAGCGGGGCGCCGTCTGCATGGTGGCCAGCAGGCGGCCGCGGCGCTCGGTGAGCTGGTGATTCAGGGCCAGACCGCTGAGGTGGGCGCCGCAGACGGCCAGCTCCACGGCGTGCCCCGGGTCGGGGGGCGGCGGCTCGCTCGGCGGCAGCGGCCGGCCGGTGGCGCCCAGGGTGTCGACGCCGGTCTGATGGAGCTGTGCCGCCAGGCCGAGCAGGTCGGTGTCGTAGAAGGCCGGGGCGAAGAGGGTGACCCCGAAGGGCAGGCCCTCGTCCTGGAATCCGGCGGGCACGGCCACGGCGCTGCAGTCGAGCAGGTTCATGAAGTTGGTGTAGTAGCCCAGCTCGCTGTTGCGGGCCACGGGCTCGGCGGCCACCGCCGCCTGGCTGGGGAGGGTGCCGGCGGTGGGCGTGATGGCCAGATCCACTTGCTGCCAGGCCGCCTCGGCCTGGCGGCGCAGGGCCTGCAGGCGGTAGGCCGCGGCGAAGGCGTCGGCGGCCCGGGGTTCGCTGCCGGCGCCGATGATCGTGCGCGTGACCGCCAGCAGGCTCTCCGGCTGGCGGTCGATGAAGGCGCGGATGGCGGCGTAGCGCTCGGCCACCCAGGGGCCCTCGTAGAGCAGGCGCGCGGCCTCGAGGAAGGGGCTGAAGTCCAGCTCCACCGGCACGCCGCCGAGCGCCTGCAGGCGCGCAACGGCCCGTTCGAAGAGCGCCGGCGTGTGCGCGTTGCCGAAGAAGGCGCGCTGCTCGGCCGGGGGTACGGCGAAGCGGAAGCCGTGGGCCGGGATCCGCCCTGGCCCCAGGGTCGGCGGCTGATCCGCGCGGGCGTAGGGGTCGGCGTCGTCGTAGGCGCCAGCCACGGCGAGGATCCGCCCCGCGTCGGCGGCGGTGCCGGCAAAGATCGAGACCGCATCGAGGCTGCGACACGCTGGGACCACGCCGCGGGTGCTCAGCCGCCCGCAGGTGGGCTTGAGGCCGATGAGGTTGTTGAACGCCGCCGGCACCCGGCCCGAGCCGGCGGTGTCCGTGCCCAGGGCGAAGGGGACCTGGCCGAGGGCGACGGCCAGCGCCGAGCCGGAGCTGGAGCCGCCGGCGACGTAGTCCCGGTGAAAGGCGTTGGGGCAGGCGCCGTAGGGCGAGCGCGTGCCCACCAGGCCGGTGGCGAACTGATCCAGGTTGGTCTTGCCCAGGGGCACCGCCCCGGCGTCGATCAGCCGCTGGACGACGAAGGCGGACTCCGCCGGGGTGTAGGCGTAGTCCGGGCAGCCGGCGGTGGTCGGGACGCCGGCCAGGTCGATGTTGTCCTTGATGGCGAAGGGGATGCCGTAGAGCGGCAGCGACGCCGGGTCGAGCCCCTCCAGGCGGTCCAGGTAGGGGGCCAGCTGCGCCTCGTCCAGCACGTGGATCCAGGTGTGGTGGGTGTCGGCCAGGGCGGCGGCCCGGGCCCGGTGCAGTTCGCTGCGCGGATCCAGGGTGCCGTCCCGGTAGGCGGCCAGCCGTTCGGTTACGGTCAGCGGGGTCATGGCGTGCTCCCGTCGCTGCTCAGGGTCAGGAGGGTCTGCCCCGGGGCCACCTGGGCCCCTTCGTTGCACAGCAGGCGGCGGACCGTGCCGTCCTGTTCGGCGCAGATGGGGATCTCCATCTTCATCGATTCGAGCACCAGCAGGGTCTGGCCGGCCTCCACGCGTTCGCCCTCGCGCACCTGCAGCGACCACAGGTTGGCGTGGACGTGGCCGTTGACGGCCTGCTCGTCGGCGGCGAGTTCGACGCCCTCGGTGGCGGGCGGCGGCGGTTCGCTCTCGGCGTCGTAATCCGCCTGGCCGTTGGCGATCCAGCGCTGGCGCTCGGCCTCGAAGGCCTCCTGCTGGCGGGTCTTGAACGCCTCGATGGAGGCCTGGTGCTCGGTGAGAAAGCGGTTGTAGCGCTGCAGCGAGAAGGTGGTCTCCTCGATCTCCAGCGCCAGGCCGCCGCGGGGGAAGGCATCACGCATCTCCAGCAGTTCTGCCTCGCTCACCTCGTAGAAGCGGATCTGGTCGAAGAAGCGCAGCAGCCACGGCTTCTCGAAGGCCGGGGTGACGTGGTAGCGGTTCCAGATCTGCAGCGTCCGGCCCACGAACTGGTAGCCGCCGGGCCCCTCCATGCCGTAGATGCACAGGTACGAGCCGCCGATGCCCACCGCGTTCTCCGGCGTCCAGGTCCGCGCCGGGTTGTACTTGGTGGTCACCAGTCGGTGGCGCGGGTCCACCGGCGTGGCCAGGGGCGCGGAGAGGTAGACGTCGCCCAGGCCCATGACCAGGTAGGCCGCGTCGAAGACCGTCCGCTTGACCGCGGCCTCGTCGGGCAGGCCGTTGATGCGCCGGATGAACTCGATGTTGTCCGGGCACCAGGGGGCGTCGGCGCGCACCGACTGCATGTACTTCTCCGTGGCCAGGCGGGTCTGGGAGTCGTCCCAGGCCAGCGGGAGGTGGACGATGCGCGAGGGCATCTCGGCCTCGGAGAGATCGCGCAGCTCGCCCTCGGCCTGCTCGAGGATCGCCACCAGCCGCTCCTGGGGCAGGCGCCGGGGCTCGTAGTGGATCTGCAGGCTGCGCACGCCGGGGGTGAGTTCGAGGATCCCCGGGATGGCCTGCTCGGTCAGCCACTCGAGCAGGGCCTGGACGCGAAAGCGCAGGTTCAAATCGAGCACGATGGGGCCGTACTCCACCAGCAGGTAGCGCTCGCCGGCGCTGCGGTAGGTCACCGAGACCGGGGTCGTCCCCGCGTTCGCCGGGGCGCGGGCCGGATCGACCCGACCCGGGTTGGTGGCGGGCAGGGGCGGGTCGGCCGGCTGGCCGGCGGCGATGGCCGCTTCCTGCGCCTCGGCCAGGTGCTGCCCGGTGGCGGCGTCGACGGCCTGGAAGCGGACCCGGTCGCCGGGGCGCAGCTGCCCCACCTTCCAAAGGTCGGCGCTGACGATGGTCGCCGGGCAGACGAAACCGCCCAGGCTCGGCCCGTCGGGGCCGAGGATCACCGGCATGTCGCCGGTGAAATCCACCGTGCCGATGGCGTAGGCGTTGTCGTGGATGTTCGACGGGTGCAGGCCGGCCTCGCCGCCGTCCGCTCGCGCCCACTCGGGCTTGGGTCCGATCAGGCGCACGCCGGTGCGGCTGGAGTTGTAGTGGACCTGCCAGGCGGTGGTGAAGAAGCGCTCGATGTCCGCCTCGGTGAAGAAATCCGGCGCGCCGTGGGGGCCGTAGACCGCGCGCAGGGTCCACTCGGTGGCGTGGGCGGGGATGGCCTCGGCGGGCAGAGGGGTCGGCGGGTGCTCCGGCGCCGGGCCCAGGTGCAGAACATCGCCGGTCTGCAGGGCGCGGCCGCCGTGGCCGCCCATGCGCCCCAGGGTGAAGGTGGCGCGGCTGCCCAGGTGGCGGGGGACGTCGATGCCGCCGCGCACGAGCAGATAGGTACGCACCCCGGGGCCCTCGGCGGTGCCCAGGCGCAGCCGCGCTCCGGCCGGGACGCTCACCGCCTGCCAGAACGGCACCGGGGCGCCGTCGAGCTCGGCGGCCATGGCTGCGCCGGTCAGGGCGATGGTGGCCTCGGTGTGGAAGCGCAGGTCGGCCCCGCTGGCGGTCATCTCCAGCCCGGCGGCCTGCTCGGCGTTGCCGACGATCCGATTGCCCAGGCGGAAGGCCAGCGCGTCCATGGGGCCCGAGGGCGGGACGCCGACCTCCCAGTAGCCCACGCGCCCGGGCCAGTCCTGCACCGTGGTTTGGGTGCCCGGCTGGAGGACGTCGATGCTCGCCGGCTGGTAGGCGAAGGTGTCCAGGTAGCGGGTGGTGGCCCGCCCGGCGGCGAAGGTGGCGTCGGCGGCGATGGCGCGCAGGTAGGGCAGGTTGGTCTCGACGCCGTGCAGGGCGGTCTCGGCCAGGGCCTTGCGCAGGCGCGTCAGGGCGTCGGCCCGGTCGGTACCGTGGACGATGAGCTTGGCGATCATCGGGTCGTAGTGCGGGGTGATCGTGCTGCCGCCTTCCACCCAGGTCTCGATGCGGGCCGTCTCCGGGAAGCGGACCTCGGTCAGCAGCCCGGTGCACGGCTGGAAGCCCTTGCCGGGATCCTCGGCGTAGACCCGCGCCTGGATGGCGTGGCCGCGGGGCGCGGGGCGGCGGGCGGCGAGGTCGGTCAGGGTGCCGGCGGCGGCCTCGAGCATCCAAGCCACCAGGTCGGTGCCGGTGACCGCCTCGGTGACGCCGTGCTCGACCTGCAGCCGGGTGTTCATCTCCAGGAAGTAGAAGGCGCCGGTGTCGGCGTCGAGGATGTACTCCACGGTCCCGGCGCTGCGGTAGGCCACCTGGCGACCCAGCCGCTCGGCGGCGTCGAGCAGGGCCTGGCGGGTCTCCGCATCCAGGCCCGGGGCGGGGGTCTCCTCGACCACCTTCTGGTTGCGCCGCTGCAGCGAGCAGTCGCGCTCGCCCAGGGCGATGACGGTGCCCTGCCCGTCGCCGAAGAGCTGCACCTCGATATGGCGGCCGTGCTCGACGTACTTCTCCAGAAAAAGGCCGTCGTTGGAGAAATTGTTCGCCGACAGGCGGCGCACCGAGTCGTAGGCCTCTTGCAGCGCGGCGGCGTCGTGGCAGAGCTGCATGCCGATCCCGCCGCCGCCGGCGGTGCTTTTGAGCATCACCGGGTAGCCGATCCGCTCGGCCTCGGCCACTGCCTCGGTCACACTGCCGAGCAGCCCGGTGCCGGGTAGCATCGGCACGTCGCTGGCCTCGGCCAGGTCGCGGGCGGTGTGCTTGAGGCCGAAGTCGCGCATCTGCTGCGGCGTCGGGCCGATGAAGGCGATCCCCGCTGCCTCGCACGCCTCGGCGAAGGCGTCGTTCTCCGACAGGAAGCCGTAGCCCGGGTGGATGGCCTCGGCGCCGGTCTGCTGCGCGGCGGCGAGGATGGCCTCGTGATTGAGGTACGACTCGGCGGCACTCGCCGGGCCGATGCAGATGGCCTCGTCGGCCTGGCGCACGTGCAGGGAGTGGCGGTCGGCCTTGGAGTGGACGGCCACCGAGGCGATGCCCAGCCGGCGCAGGGTACGCAGGATCCGGCAGGCGATGGCGCCGCGGTTGGCGATCAGGACCTTGCTGAACATGGCGGTCACTTCCAGACGATCATCTCGAGGGGGGTGGGGTTGTAGTCGCTGCACGGGTTGTTGAGCTGCGGGCAGTTGGAGAGCAGGACGAGCACGTCCATCTCGGCGCGCATCTCGACGTACTTGCCCGGCCCGGAGAGGCCGTCCTGGAAGCTCAGGCCGCCCTCGGGGGTCAGCGGGACGTTCATGAAGAAGTTGATGTTCGGGCCGATATCCCGCTTGCCCAGGCCGTAGTCGCTCTCGGCCAGGGCGATGAGGAAGTTGTCCCGGCAGTTGTGCATCGGTTTCTTGTCCAGGGCGTAGCGCACCTGGTTCGACTCCGCCGCGCAGGCCCCGCCCAGGGTGTCGTGCCGTCCGCAGGTGTCGGCGGTGATGGTCAGCATCGGCCGTCCGGCGGTGGAGCGCAGGCAGCTGCCGGTGCTCAGGTAGGCGTTGCCCTGCTCGCGGACGGTGTCCACGGCGCTGTAGCGCTCCCCGCGCGGGTTGTGGAGGTTGTAGAAGAGGGTGTCGGCGGCCTGGTTGCCCTCCAGGTCCACGATGCGCAGGGTCTGTCCACGGCGCAGCTCCCCCAGCCACGGCTCGCCGGCGGGGACGGTGACGCGGGAGAGGGCGTCGCAGGGATCGAGGGGGCTCTCGACGAGGTTCATGCCGGTCATGGCGCTTACTCCTGGCTGTGGTAGGCGGCGGTGTTGGCGTAGGCGCGGGCGTTCTCGGGGTGGCTGACCAGGCACGGATCCTCCGCCGCCACCGGCTCCGCCCGATAGACGGTCAGATCCACCGCGCCGGGGGCGTACTCCGGGCCCGGGGCCATGGGGTGGGGGGCGGTCTGCAGGATGATCAGGGTGTCCATCTCCGCGCGCAGGTCCACGCAGGCGCCGGCGTGGCTGTGTCCGGGGCGGTAGCGCAGGTTGCCCGCCTCATCCGCCTGGACCTTGCTGAAGAAGTTCACGTTGGGGAGCAGATCGGCGCGCCCCAGCCCCCATTTGGCCAGCTCGATGAGAAAGAGCTCGCGGCCGCTGCGGTGGAAGTCGTTGAGCCGCTCCTGGTAGCGGGCCTGGCCGTAGGTGCCGCGCACCGCATCGGCGTCGCTGATGCCGCCGATCGGGTCGTGCCAGTCGAGGCTGTCGGCGGTGATCGAGAGCATCACCCGGCCCATGTCCGAGTAGAGCATGTGGCCGGCGGTCAGCCGCGCGGTGTGCTGCCCCTTGAGGGTGTCCGGGGCGTTGTAGCGCTCGAGCAGGTTGTGCGGGTTGTAGAGCAGCACCGCGGCGTTGGCGGTGCCATCGACGTCGGTCAGGCGCAGGGCGAAGCCGCGCCGGAGGATCAGCGAGGCGTAGCGGGCGCCCGGCACGTGCTCCTGGTAGACGATGCGCTCCGGGGGCAGCGAGGGGGTGCTCATGGGGAATCCTCCGCGTTGCGGTCGAGGGGGATGTCGTAGGTGATCTGGGCCCCGTAGGCCTCGGGGGCGTGGGGGTCGTGGCGGACCTTGTCGAAGACGAGCAGCCGGCTGCCGAGGGTGAAGCCCTCCTGCAGGTCGTGGGTGACCATGAAGACGGTGACCCCGGTGCGCTGCCACAGGCTTTGCACCAGGGCGTGCATGTCCTGCCGGATGCCCGGGTCGAGGGCGCCAAAGGGCTCGTCGAGGAGCAGCACCCGGGGGTTCTTGATCAGGGTCTGGGCGATGGCCAGCCGCTGCTGCATGCCCCCGGAGAGTTCCGGCGGGTACTTGTCCAGGGCCTGCTCCAGGCCCACCGACTCGAGCGCGGCCACCGCCTCGGCCCGGGCGTTGCGCCGTGCGGCACCGAAGAGCCGCCCCAGCCACGGGGCGCCGGCCAGCTCCAGGCCGAGGAGCACGTTCTGCACGGCGGTCAGGTGCGGGAAGACCGAGTAGCGCTGGAAGACCACCCCGCGGTCCGGACCGGGCTCGCCGGGCAGTGGGGCCTCGTCCATGAGCAGGCGGCCGCGGCTCGGCGCCTCCTCGCCGAGGAGCATCTTGAGGAAGGTGGTCTTGCCGCAGCCCGAGGCCCCCACCAGGGTGACGAAGGAGCCGGCGGCGACCTCCAGCGAGAGGTTCTCCAGGACGACGTCTTGGCCGTAGGACTTCCAGACGTTCTCCAGGCGGATGGTGGCACTCATGAGCGGGCGCTCCTTCCGGCATACCAGGGGAAGAGCCAGCGATTGACGCCGCGCAGGGTCAGATCGATGAGGAAGGCGAGCAGGGTGATCCACGCCACGTAGGGGAGGATCGTCTCCATGTCCAGGTAGCGCCGGACCAGGAAGATCCGGTAGCCGAGCCCCTCGGTGGCGGCGATCGCCTCCGAGGCGATGAGAAAGAGCCACGCGGCGCCGAGGCTCAGCCGTGTGGCGTCGATCAGCCGCGGCAGGGTCTGCGGCAGGACCACCCGCAGCACGATCTGCCAGGTGGAGGCGCCCAGGGTCTGCGCCTTGATCAGCTGCTCGCGGGGCAGCTCTTCGACCCGCTGCTGGAGGTCGCGCATGATGAACGGCGCGATGCCGAAGACGATCAGCATCACCTTGGCCAGCTCGCCGACGCCGAAGGCGATGAACAGGATGGGCAGGACCGCCAGCGGTGGGATCATGGCCACGGCGGTGACGAAGGGGGCGAAGGTGCGGCGGGCGTAGGGCAGGGCGCCGTTGAGGACGCCGACCAGCAGACCCGTGGCGGCGGCCAGGGCCACGCCGAGCCCGAGCCGGGTCAGGCTGGCGCCGGTGTCCAGCCACAGCAGCACCTCGCCGGTGCGCCGGCTCTGCTCTGTGGCCAGGCGCAGGAAGGACTCGGTCAGGGTGATCAGCGACGGCAGCACCGGGTCGTTGGGGTTCTCGGCCAGGCGCTGGGACGAGGCGATGGTGTAGGCGACCAGGGCGAGGACGAAGGGGAGCATCGCCAAGGCGACCCCTCCCACCCGGCCCGGGTGGCGGTTGATCAGGCGTTTCATGGATGACGCTCCTGCTGCCGATGGGGCCCGGGGCGGGCTGATCCGCCCCGGGCGGGGCGTTACAGCTCGCCTTCAGCGGCCTTGCGCATGAAGCGGTCGGTGAAGCGCAACTGGACGTTGGCCTCGTCGCCCAGGGTGGAGCCGTCGGCCAGCTCGATGCCGACGAAGTCGGGGCTGGGGGCACGCTCGCCGAGCAGCCCGTGCTTGTAGGCGAACTGGCGGACGTTCTCCATGGTCTCGGCGGGCTGTTCGCTGGTGACGAAGTCCACCGCCTCGGCGGGGTCGTAGAAGAAGGTGGTGGAGGCGAGCTGCGCCTCGTAGCCGGCCAGATCGGTGCCGGCCTCCTCGGCCATGGCGGTGCGGGCAGCCTCACCGGCGACATCGTCGCCGGACATGACGTCCATGATCTCGTACCAGGCCCCGGTCAGTGCCTTGCCGAGTTCCGGGTGCTCTTCCAGCACCTCGGTGCGCACGCCGAGCAGGTCGATGATCTCGCCGGGGATGTCCGAGGAGTCGAACACCACGTGGGCGTCCTCGTGGTTGCGGATCTCCCCCAGTTGCGGGTTCCACGCCACGGCGGCGCGGACGTCGTCCGAGCGGAAGGCACCGACGATGTCGGCGTCGGCGGTGTTGACCACCTGCACGTCCCGCTCGCTCAGCCCCACCGAGTCCAGGGCACGGGCCAGCAGGTAGTGGGAGACGGACAGCTCCACCAGGTGGATGCGCTGCCCTTCGACGTCGGCCAGGTCGTCGGTCCCTTTCAGCACCAGGCCGTCGTTGCCGTCGGAGAAGTCGCCGGCGATCAGCGCGGTGGTGTCGACACCGCTGGCCGCCGGGATGGTCAGGGCGTCCATGTTGGTCAGGGTCACGCCGTCGAAGGAACCGGCGGTGTAGAGGTTGATCGACTCGATGTAGTCGTTGATCTGGACCACATCGATCTCGATGTCGTACTTGTCCGCCCACTTGTCGACGATGCCCTCGGCCTCGCCGAAGTCCCAGGGCATCCAGCCGACGTAGATGCTCCAGGCGATGCGGAAGGAGTCGCGTTCATCCGCCGAGGCGGCCAGGGGCAGTGCGGCGGTGCTAAACAGGGCCGCGGCGGCACACAGGTGGCTGAGTCGTTGGCGCAGGGGGTGCTGGTTGCGGCTCATGGGATCTCTCCCTCGGGGTTGCCGTTGGGTACAAAGCGGGAGCATCGATCGCGATCTCCCGGGCTTTTGTCCCTCCGTGTAACCCCCCTGAGAGAGGTCGGCGACTCTCGGACCAGGCCCCGCGGATGTGCGGACGGAACCCTAGTCGCCCTTTTGGCCAGATTGTCTGCGGTGACGCGTCGGGCCGGATCCTCCGGGCCGTAGCCCTTCGCGGTCGATACTGCCGCTGCCTGTACCACAAGCAAGACGCGGGCCAGGTCGGCGAGGCATGGGGAAACAGTCAGTTACGGGCCGAGGCAGCCGGGTCGTCCCGGTCAGCCCGGTCCGCGCGCCCGATGCGGGGGCACCACCCCGGGGCGAATGCACCGCCATGGTGCGCGCCCGAGGGTCTAACCTTGCGGAGGGGGGAGGACGAGGCTGGCCGGGCATGCGACCTTGGGGGCTGGGATCGGCCCGGGATCACGGGGCACGGCAGCAACCGTTGAGGAGGCGGGCATGGCGAAACACATCGAGGCTACCGATGGCCTGGTGCTGGAACGGCTCAACGGGTGCCGCTGGCGGCTGCCGCGGCAGGGGCGCATGCAGGTCGACGGGCTGATCTTCGCCAGCGACGCCCTGATCGAGGATATCCGCGACACCGAGGCCGTCCGCCAGGTGGCCAACGTGGCCTGCCTGCCCGGGGTGGTGGGTCGTTCCATCGGCATGCCGGATATCCACTGGGGGTTCGGTTTTCCCATCGGCGGCGTGGCGGCCTTCGATCCGGCACAGGGGGGCGTGATCTCGCCCGGAGGTGTGGGCTACGACATCAACTGTGGGGTCCGGTTGTTGCGCACGCCCCTGCGTGCCGAGGAGCTCGGCACCCACTTGCCGCGCCTGATGGATCGGCTCTTCGAGCGCATTCCGGCCGGCGTGGGGCGGGGGTACAGCGATACCCTGCTGCGCAACCGGGACATGCGCCGGCTGCTGCGCGAGGGGGCGGAGTGGGCCGTCGAGGTGGGGCTGGGCGAGCCCGCGGACCTGGGGCGGATCGAGGACGGTGGCCGGCTGCCCGGTGCGGACCCCGAGGCGGTCAGCGATCGGGCCATCCAGCGCGGCCGGGATCAGGTGGGCACCGTCGGTTCCGGCAACCACTTCATCGAGATCGGCTGCGTCGACGCCGTCTACGACGAGCCCGCTGCCCGGCGCCTGGGGCTGGAGGCGGGGACGCTGACCGTGCTCATCCACTCTGGCTCGCGCGGGCTCGGCCACCAGGTCTGTGATGACTTCCTGGTGACCATGGAGCGGATCACCGGGCGCAACAGCATCGAGCTGCCCGACCGACAGCTGGCCTGTGCGCCGCTGAGCTGCTCCGCCGCCCGGGATTACCTGGGGGCCATGCAGGCCGCCGCCAACTTCGCCTACGTCAACCGCCAGGCCATGACCCAGCAAGTGCGCCAGGTCTTCGCCGAGGTCCTCGGCGAGACCGCACACCTGGAGCTGGTCTACGACGTCTCGCACAACATCGCCAAGTTCGAGCGCCATCGGATCGACGGCGAGGAGCGCGAGCTGTGCGTCCACCGCAAGGGGGCCACCCGCGCCTTCCCGCCGGGGCATCCGGAGCTGCCCGAGGACCTGCGCGGGCTGGGGCAGCCGGTGCTGTTGCCCGGCGACATGACCCGCTACTCCTACGTCCTGCTCGGTACCCAGGGCGCCTACGCCGAGACCTTCGGCTCCTGCGCCCACGGCGCCGGGCGCCGGCTAAGCCGCCGTCAGGCCAAGCGGGCGGCCAAGGGGCGGGACCTGGATGCCGAGCTGGCCGCCGCCGGCATCGAGGTGCGCGCCTCGTCGCGGGATACGGTGGCCGAGGAGCTGGCCGAGGCCTACAAGGACGTGGCCGACGTGGTGGACGTGGTCGCCCACGCCGGCATCGGCCGCCGGGTGGCCCGGCTGCGTCCGCTCGGCGTGCTCAAAGGGTAGGTAGGCGCGGGGCGGGCTAGCGCAGCACCCCGCGCTCCTCCAGGGCGGCAAGGATCCGGCGAACCGAGGTCTCCAGATCCTCCGCCACCGTATCGACGTGGACCTCGGGCTGCTCCGGCGCCTCGTAGGGGATGTCCACGCCTGGCAGCCCCTGGATCTCGCCGGCGTCGGCGCGGGTGTAGAGGCCGTCCAGGTCCGCAGCGCGGCACGCCTCGATGGGGGCGTCCACGTACACCTCGATGAACTCGCCGGGCTCCACCCGCTCGCGGACCATGGCGCGGTCGTCGCGGTAGGGCGAGAGGCTGGCGCAGACGGTGATCAGCCCGGCGTCGACGAACATGGTGGCCGTCTCGGCGATGCGGCGGATGTTCTCGGCCCGGGCGTCCCGGCTGAAGTCCAGGTCGTGGCTCAGGCCGTGGCGGACGTTGCCGGCGTCGATCAGGTAGCTGTGGTAGCCGCGGCGAAACAGTGCCTGCTCCAGGGCGTTGGCCAGGCTCGACTTGCCCGAGCCGGACAGGCCGGTGAGCCAGACGATGCACGGCCGCTGGCCCTTCTGCCCGGCGCGCTGGGCCTTGCTCAGCGCCAGCTGGCGGCGCGGCACGTCGGTCTCGGCGCCGGCGGCCTCGGTGGCGGCGCGGGTGACCATGCCGGCGCCGACGGTGTGCAGGCTCATCCGGTCGATGACGATGAACGCGCCGGTGTTGGCGATCTCCTCGTAGGGGTCGAACGGCACCCGCGCCGAGAGCTGGACGCGGCACAGGCCGATCTCGTTGAGCCCGAGTTCCTCCGCCTGGTGGTGCTCGAGGGTGTTGACGTCGATGCGGTGGTGGATGCGCTCGACCACCGCCGGGACGGTGGCCGTGCCCAGCTTGATGTCGTACTGGCGTCCGGGCAGCAGGGGTTGTTCGGCCATCCACACGATGCGCGCATCCAGGGTGTCGTCCACCGTCGCCGGTCGCCGTGGGCTGGCGAGGACGTCGCCGCGGGAGATATCGATCTCGTCGGCCAGCGTGACGGTCACCGACTGCGGCGGGAAGGCCACGTCTAGGTCGCCGTCGTAGGTGACCACGCGCTCCACGCGGCTGCGCAGCCCGGAGGGTAGGGCGACGACCTCATCACCGGGGCGGACCGTGCCGGCGGCCAGGGTGCCGGCGAAGCCGCGGAAGTCGTGGGAGGGGCGGATCACGGTCTGCACCGGCAGGCGCAGATCACGCAGGTTACGGTCGGCCTTGGCCTCGATCGTCTCCAGAAATTCCATTAGCGTCGGGCCGTCGTACCACGGCATCTGCTCGCTGCGGTGGACGACGTTGTCGCCCTTGAGCGCGGACAGCGGCACGCAGCGCACGTCGGGGATGCCGAGCCGGCGCGCGAAGGCCGTGTACTCGTCACGGATGCGCTCGAATGCGCCCTGATCCCAGTCGACCAGGTCCATCTTGTTGATGGCCAGCACGACGTGGCGGATGCCCAGCAGCGCGCAGATGTAGCTGTGCCGGCGGGTCTGCACCTGCACCCCGTGGCGGGCGTCGACCAGGATCACCGCCAGCTGCGCCGTCGAGGCACCGGTGGCCATGTTGCGGGTGTACTGCTCGTGGCCCGGGGTGTCGGCGATGATGAACTTGCGCTTGTCGGTGGAGAAGTAGCGGTAGGCGACGTCGATGGTGATGCCCTGCTCGCGCTCGGATTGCAGGCCATCGACGAGCAGCGCCAGGTCCACGTCGTCGCCGGTGGTGCCGTAGCGACTCGAGTCCTGGCGTACCGCGGCGAGCTGGTCCTCGTAGACCAGCGCCGAGTCGTGGAGCAGCCGCCCGATGAAGGTGCTCTTGCCGTCGTCCACCGAGCCGCAGGTGATAAAACGCAGCAGATCCTTGTGCTCGTGCTGCTTGAGGTAGGACTCGATGTCGGTGGCGATCAGATCGGAGGCGTGGGACATGATCAGAAATACCCCTGCCGTTTTTTCTCTTCCATCGACCCGGCCGAGTCGTGGTCGATGACCCGGCCCTGCCGCTCGGAGGTGCGGGTGAGCAGCATCTCCTGGATGATCTCCGGCAGGGTATCGGCCTCGGAGCGGATCGCGCCGGTGAGCGGGTAGCAGCCGAGGGTGCGGAAGCGGACCTTCTCGTAGCGCGGCTGCTCGCCTTCCTCCAGCGGCATGCGCTCGTCGTCGACCATGATCAGGGTGCCGTCGCGCTCGACCACCGGGCGCTCGGCGGCGTAGTAGAGGGGGACGATGGGGATGTCCTCCAGGTAGATGTACTGCCAGATATCCAGCTCCGTCCAGTTGGACAGGGGGAAGATGCGCATGCTCTCGCCCTTGTGGACGCGGCCGTTGTAGAGCTGCCAGAGTTCCGGGCGCTGGCCCTTGGGATCCCAGCGGTGGTGGCGGTCGCGGAAGGAGTAGACGCGCTCCTTGGCGCGGGATTTCTCCTCGTCGCGGCGGGCGCCGCCGAAGGCCGCATCGAAGCGGTGCCGGTCCATCGCCTGCTTGAGCGACTGGGTCTTCATGACGTCGGTGTGCACCTTGGAGCCGTGGCTGAACGGCCCGATGCCCTGCTCGACGCCCTCCTGGTTGATGTGGACGATCAGCTCCATGCCCGACTCGCGCGCCATGCGGTCACGGAAGGCGATCATCTCGCGGAACTTCCAGGTGGTGTCCACGTGCATCAGGGGGAAGGGCGGCTTGCCCGGGTAGAACGCCTTGAGCGCCAGGCGCAGCATCACCGAGGAGTCCTTGCCGATGGAGTAGAGCATCACCGGGTTGTCGAACTCCGCGGCGACCTCGCGGATGATGTGGATGCTCTCCGCCTCAAGCTCCTTGAGGTGGGTGAGCCGTGCCTCGCTGATCTCCATACCCTTGATCACCTGACCGAAAGCCCGCGTTGGCCGAGCATTGTAAAGGATCGCTCGGCGGTCGCGTCAGAGCCGATGGCCATGTCCTTACGGTGTCCGTTCCGGGTCAGCGTGTCGCGTCGTCTATCCGGCCGGGCCGGGCATCTGGAAGACGGTCTTCGGAAAGGTTAGCTGCTCGTCCGGGTTGGCGAATGCTCGACGGGCGTTGGCCTCCTGTTCGCCCAGGTACAGATACCAGGCCTGCGGCGAGCAGTGGTGCCGTGGCTGGAACACCGCCGGGTCGAGGATCCCGACGTTGCGCCCCGCGCCACGGCCCTGGTCGTCTGTCCCGGGGGCACGCACAGATTCGTAGCGTACTGCCCCGATTCCGGCCTGGGCCGCTGTTTCTCCGAGGGTCTGCGTCGCGGAGTAGTCGGTCGGATCGGTCCATAGGGCCCGATGCGTAGCCAGATTGCCGGCGGTGAGGTCGAGGCCCAGTGAGGTTCGGTAGCCTGCTGAAAAGACGGTCAGTTGAGCCTCCTGTACCGGAGGCTCCGTGCCCTCGGAGACGAAGAAGAACCGGAAGCGGTGGAAGGCGAACTCCGCCAGGGCCGTGTGGATCGCTTCAGCCGCGTAGAACACACCGTAAGGCGAGAACGGTCGGCGGAAACGGCTGCCGTTGGGGTTGGGGGGGCGATAGCGGAAAGGGGTCTTGAGCAGGTAGTCCAGCTGTTCGGTGCCCGCCGGGTAAGCTGGCTTGCTCTGCTCCAGAAGGGCCTCCAGGCGCTCCTGATCGGAATGGCTTCTGACGAGTCTCCGCGTGGCGGGGTAGTGCTGGCTCTCAACAGCCCGCCACACCCAGCCACTGCGGGGCGCGGCTTCTTGGAGAAGGTCTTCGGTGTGGAGTGTCAGCGTTGGAGGCATGGCGTTCAAAGCACGGCACGGTGGGCATCAAGATAGTCGACGACTTCCACGAGGCCGTCCACGTGCTGAATCCTGGTTGACGGTACACAACCCAGATCGTGATTGGGGTGTTGCATCCACTGGCGCATGACCCGCTCGTCGCCAGCGCAAATCGCCCCGAGGGACCTCGCCACCCGGACAAGCAGCAGGCTCAGCTCCCACGCCTTGGTGCCGGGCTGGAGGTGGTAGGCCCCCCTTTGCATCCGCGAGACGGTCGACGCACTCACGCCAATCACCTCGGCGAGCTGGCGGTTGGACAAACCGAGGAGATCGGCGGCGTTGGTCACGGCTTCGGTCAGGACACGGCGGTCCGGGTCGGCTTCTTGCGGCGCTTGGGTAGCCATGATTGGCACCTCTTCGGTCCTTTCCTCAGACAACAATACGATAAATATTGTCTGAAGAAAGGGTGTCCCCAGCAAGTGTGCCCCGGCTCAGGGGACTTCCCGGCCGGCGCGCGGTGTGCCAAGTTTTGATGCAGGATCAAGTCAGAAACAGGAGAGGCCGTCATGACCGTGCTCGCACGCAAGACGGAGTGGAACGAGGTGCGCCTGCCGCCGGAGATCGCCGGGCAGTTCTCGGATGTCGATTACTTCGAGGTGGTGGTGACCCGCAAGGGCCGGCTGCTGCTCTCGCCGGTGAACCCGCAGGAGAAAGAGGAGCGGGTCAAGGAGGAGATCCAGGAGCTCGGCGTCGCCGAGGACGACCTGCGCGCCGCAGCCGCTGCGTTGCTGGGCAAGCGTTCTTAATCCCTGTGACGGTGGGTGGTAATGTGGATCCCACAGGGGGTTGGGTGCGGGTCGAGCAGACCGCCCGAAACATCCGGGACTGGCTCAGCCGCCTGGGCGTGCTCGGCGATGCCGGGGAACCGGATCGGGTGGCCGTGCATGCGCTGATGGGCGGTGAGGCAGATTTGCGCCGCGGGGCTTGGGCGGCCTATCCGGAGCAGGACGCCGTGCTGGTGGGCACCCAGGACATGCTCCTCTCCCGCGCGCTGATGCGCGGCTACGGCATGAGCCGTTACCAGTGGCCGGTCCACCATGCCCTGCTGCACAACGACGCCCTGTGGGTGTTCGACGAGGTCCAGCTGATGGGTCCGGCCCTGCCCACCACCGCGCAGCTGGAGGCATTCCGGCGCGATCTGGGCACGACCGGCCCGTCGCGCAGCATCTGGGTCTCCGCCACCCTGCAGGCGGAGTGGCTCGATACCGTGGACTTCCGCCGCCACCGCCAGGATGGGGTCGCGCTGGCCGACCATCTGGACCACGTCGCTGCGGCTGCGCGGGAGCTGGCCAAGGCCCTGGCGTGGCTGGAGGCACTGCTGCGCATCGCCGACTGGCGCGCGTCGGCGCGGGAGGGGGAGGCATGAAGCTAGATAGCATCGTTGCCGTGGTTAGGGCACTGGATGATGCTGGTGTTCGCTTTCTGGTAGCCGGCGGCGTGGCGGTCAATCTTCACGGCTATGCGCGGATGACGCAGGATTTGGATCTGGTCGTGGAGCTGTCACCGGAAAATGCCCAAGCCGCTATGCAAGCCCTGGCGGGGCTCGGTTACCGACCAAGGGTGCCTGTGTCCATGGAAAGCTTTGCGGACCCGGTGCAGCGCGACGACTGGATCGAGAACAAACACATGCAGGTGTTCTCGCTCTTTAGCGATACCCACCCTGAAACCACCATCGATGTATTCGTTACGGAACCGTTCTCCTTCGAGGACGAGTACCAACGGGCTGATCGTTACCCCATCGAGTCGGGCGTTGAGATCCGCGCGGTCACCCCGGAAACACTGATCGCTATGAAGCGCATCGCTGATCGGGACCGGGATCGCGATGACATCCAGCACTTGCAATGGATCATCGAGGAGCGTCGCCAGGAGCCGGGTGATGACTAGGAATACGAAAGATCCCTGGGAGTCCGCCACCTTTGAAGGCGCCCGCCGCGCCCAGATCCGGCGGAGCATGCGGCTGTCTCCGCGGCGCCGTCTGGAAGCCATGATCGAGCTCGAACAAACGGCAAAATACCTGGCCGCTGTACCCCGCGCGAGCACAACGGAGGCAAGTACCTCACGGAGTGTCAACGAACCGTCTTCGGGTTATGACGGGATCTCTGTCTCGAGGGAGCATAGCCTTGTCCTCTCCGGCTGCACGCCGGTCCCTCTGGCGAGTTACCTCAAGGCCCTGGGCATTCTGCGCCTGGTCGTCGAGCAGGCGGATCCGGAGGCCCGCGGCTGCTGGCAGAAAGAGCAGTTCGTCCTGGAGAGCCGGCTGGATGCGGAGGAACTGAAGCGGTTCTTTCTGGAGGAATATCGGCCGACGCCGCTGCTCACCCCCTGGGGCGCCCGTCCGGGCTTCTACCCCGGGTCGGCGGAATCGGGAGCGCGGAAGATCCTAGAAACGATCGAGGCAACCGAGGACGCGCGCCTGGAATTCTTCCGCCAATCTATTCAGGACGTCCGTGCCTTACTGAAGCGGTACGGGTTTTCAGAAAAGCCCGGCGACGATCGCAAGCTGGAGCTACTGCGTCTCTGCCGTGCAGAGCTTCCCGAAGAGCTCGTGCAGTGGTTGGATGCGTGCTACACGCTGACCGCTGACTGGCGCCGTTTTCCGCCGTTGCTCGAGACGGGCGGCAATGAGGGAAGCGGTAGCTACCTCTTCGGCTTTGGGCAGATGGTCGTGGATTGCCTGCACAAGCGAGTCCACGACACAGCGCTGGATGCGGCCCTGCTTGGAGCTAGCGTCCCGGATGCCCAGACAGACCAATTGCCAGGTCAGTTTGCCCCGGATATGGCTGGAGGCCCAAACCAGGGCGCGGGGCACTCCGGGGATCTTACCACTAACCCCTGGGATTACCTGTTCGCAGTGGAAGGGACATTGCTCTTTTCCTCGGCGACCACGCGACGGTGTGGGCGCTAACGCGCCTCTGGCGGGCGAGGGGTCCAGTGGTGGGCGATCCCCCGGGCAGCCCGGAAGAGTGTCGTATGCGGGACCGCTCGCAAGGCACCGCTGTAATGCGCCCAGCATGCGGGTCTCCAAGGGGGCTGAATTCCGTGGCTGAAAGCCACGGCCTCATTGAGCCTATTCTGAGTCCCGCCAATTACCCGGTGCGCAGGAGCGGATTCAGTCCTGCGCGAAGCCCGGCAGATGGAACGCCGCCGCCTCGGAGACCTCCTGCAGGCCGCACTCCCTGGGGATCGGGGGCGGGGCGCCGGCGAGCACCTCCAGGACGGTCCGGACGCCGTCGGCGAGGGCTTCCAGGTGGTAGCCCCCCTCCAGCACAAAGGCCAGTCGGCCCTCGCAGTGCCGGTCGGCGATCCCTTGTACCACACCGGTCGGGGCGCCGAAGCCGGCGAAGGTGGCGTTGAGGGCCAGGTCGAACTGGTGTGCGTCGAAGCCGGCCGAGACCAGCACCAGATCCGGCTGGAACCAGTCCGCTGCCGGCACCAGGATATCGTTGAAAGCGCTGAGCAGGGCCGCATCACCGGCGCCCGCCGGCAAAGGGGCCGAAGCGGTGCCGATCTTGCGAGTGGTCATAGGGCCAGTATATGACCAGCGAGCGGCGGGCGTTGGGACAGGGCGGCCGGCGTGAGGTCGGCTCAGAAGGGCCACACCCACGGGATCACGGCCAGCGCTACGGCGCCGGTGACCAGGTTCAGCGGCAGGCCGGCGCGCAGGTAGTCGGTAAAGTGGTAGCCGCCGGGGCCGTAAACCATCAGGTTGGTCTGGTAGCCCATGGGGGTGGCGAAGCTCGCCGAGGCGGCTAGCATGATCGCCACGGCAAAGGGGACCACGCTGACACTCAGATCCGCGGCGACGGACGCGGCGATGGGGACCATCAGAACGGCCGCCGCGTTGTTGGTGATCACGGAGGTGAAGAGCACGGTGACCAGGTAGACAACTGCCAAGTTGAGCCAGGGCACCTCGCCGGCAAGCTGCAGGAGGCCCCCGGCAATGACGGCGGCCAGCCCGGTCTGGTCCATCGCCGCGCCGATGCCGAAAGCGGCGGCGATGGTCAGGATCACGGACCAGTCCACCGATTGCCGCGCGGCGTTGAGCGTCATGCAGCGGGTGGCCAGCAGCGCGGCGCCGGCAGCCAGTGCCCCCTCCAGCATGCTTAGCCATCCGACGCCGACGACCCCGAGCATCACGCCGAGGATCCCCAGCGCCAGCCAAGCCCGGTCGTGGCGCGGCACGGCGGAGCCCTCGATGCCGCGGACGAGCAGAAAGTCGCGGGCGTTGCGCTGGCGCTCGACGAACCCCTCGCCGGCCTCGATCAGGAGGGTGTCGCCGGGGCGCAGGACGATGTCACCGATCTTGCCGTCGACCCGCTCGCCATTGCGGGCGACGGCAATGACCACGGCGTCGTAGCGGGTTCGGAAGCGGCCGTCACGGACCGTCCGGTTGGCCACCGGGCAGGTCTCGGAGACCACCACCTCGACGAGCCGGCGGTCGGAGCGGCGGCCGTCGAGCTTGAAGACCTGATCCGTGGCCGGTTGGAGGCCGCGTATCTTCTGCAGCTCCACCACCGAGTCCACCACGCCGACGAAGACCAGGCGGTCGCCGGCGCGCAGCTTCTCCCGGGGCGAGACCGCGGGCAGGATCTCGCCGCCGCGGTCGATCTCCATCAGGTAGCAGCCGGGCAGATGGCGCAACCCGGCCCGTTCGATGGTCCGGCCGACCAGCGGCCCGCTGGGCTCGACGATCATCTCGACCGTGTACTCGCGCGGATCTTCGAGGGTCTCCGCCGCCGGTCGGCGATCCGGGAGCAGCCAGCGGCTGGTGGCGAACATAAAGGCCAGCCCGACGATCAGCACCGGGATGCCGACCCAAGCGAGTTCGAAGAGCATCAGCCCCTCGCCGGTGCGTTGCTCCAGCGCGCCGTTGACCACCAGGTTGGTGCTGGTGCCGATGAGCGTGCAGGTGCCGCCGAGCATGGCGGCGTAGGACAGCGGCAGGAGGAGTTTCGACTCGGCGAGGTTGTGCTTGCGTGCCCAATCCCCCACCGCCGGGATGAGCATGGCCACCACCGGGGTGTTGTTGAGGAACGCGGAGAAGCCGGCCACCGGCAGGGTCAGCCGGCGCTGGGCATCGAGCAGGGAGCGCGGGCGACCCAGCAGGCGGGTGCTGACCCACTGGACCCCGCCGGTCTCGCGGATGCCGGCCACCACCACGTAGAGCGCGGCCACGGTGAGCACGCCGGGGTTGGAGAGGCCCTCGAAGGCCTCCCTGGGCCCGATCACGCCGCTGACCAGGAGCACGGTCACCGCCCCGAGGAAGGCCATGTCCGGAGCCAGGCGCGTTGTGATTAGGGTGGTCAGCAGGGCGACGACGACGGCGGCCGTCAGGTACGCCTCCCAGCCCATGGCGCTAGATCGCCCCGCGCTGCTGGAGGGCCTGCAGGAGGTGTTCGGTGGCGGTCTCGACGCTGTCCCGGTCGGTGTCGATGATCAGGTCCGGGTCGTCCGGCGCCTCGTAGGGGTCGTCGATGCCGGTCATCCCCTGGAGCTCGCCGCGCCGCGCGCGGGCGTAGAGGCCCTTGGGGTCGCGCTGCTCGCAGGTGGCCAGCGGGGCGCGGACGTGGACCTCCAGGAAGCGTTCGGCGCCGATGGCCTCGCGCACCCGGGCGCGGTCCTCGCGATAAGGCGATATGAAGGCGGTGATCACGATCAGGCCGGCATCGAGCAGCAAGCGGGTGACCTCGCCGATGCGGCGGATGTTCTCCTGCCGCCCGGCGGCGGAGAGGTCCAGGTCCCGATTGAGCCCGTGACGGATGTTGTCGCCGTCGAGCAGGAAGCTGTGGCGCCCCCGCTCATGCAGGGCGTGCTCCAGGGCGTTGGCCAGGGTCGACTTGCCGGAGCCGGAGAGGCCGGTCAGCCAGACCGCCACGGGCCGTTGCCCGAGGGCCGCGGCGCGGTCCTCGGGGCGGATGCGGGTCTGGTGCCAGACAAAGTGCGGCTGTTCCGGCATGGCGGTGACCGCTGCCAGGCTCAGACGAAGGTGAGCCAGTCGGTGTGCGCCGGGTCGCGTCCCTCCACCGCCGCGAAGTAGCGCGACTGCAGCCGCTCGGTGATCGGTCCGCGGTGCCCGGGGCCGATGGTGCGGCCGTCGAGCTCGCGGATCGGCGTGACCTCGGCGGCGGTACCGGTGAAGAAGGCCTCGTCGGCGATGTAGACCTCGTCGCGGGTGATCCGCCGCTCGCGCACCTCGATGCCCTCCTCGGCGGCCAGGCGCAGGATGGTGTCCCGGGTGATGCCCTCAAGCGCCGAGGTGAGCGCCGGGGTGTGGAGCACGCCGTCGCGGACCATGAAGAAGTTCTCGCCGGAGCCCTCGCAGACGAAGCCGTCCACGTCGAGCAGCAGCGCCTCGTCGCAGCCGGCCCGGGCGGCCTCCTGCACGGCGAGCATCGAGTTCATGTAGTTGCCGTTGGCCTTGGCCCGGCACATGGCGATGTTCACGTGGTGGCGGGTGAAGGAGCTGGTCTGGACGCGGATGCCCCGCTCCCGGCTCTCGTCGCCGAGGTAGGCACCCCAGTGCCAGGCCGCCACCATGGTGTGGGTCCGCAGGCCGTCGGCGTGCAGCCCCATGCCCTCGGAGCCGTAGAACGACATGGGCCGGATGTAGGCGCTGCTCAGGCCGTTGCGGCGGACCGCGTCGATGCATGCCTGGTTGATCGTCTCGGGCGTGTGGGCGATCTCCATGCCGAGGATCTTGGCGGAGTTGAAAAGCCGCCGGGTGTGCTCGTGCAGGCGGAAGATCGCCGGCCCCTGATCGGTGGTGTAGGCCCGCAGCCCCTCGAAGACGCCCATGCCGTAGTGCAGGGTGTGGGTCAGGCAGTGGACCCGGGCCTCGCGCCAGGGCAGCATCTCACCATCGAGCCAGATGGAACCGTCGCGATCGGCGAAGGACATGGAATGAATCTCCGTCGGTAGTCATCGGGACCTGGGTGCAGCGCCGCAGTTTGCCATACTTGCCCGGCCGATGCCGCCCGCTGCCGGCGCGAAGGCGCCTTTAACCCTCCATGATCCGCTCCCAGATCGCGGTGACCGCCGCGCGCTCGTCGGCGAGCTCCTCGCTGTCGACCGCGGCGTCCAGATCCTGCAGGGCGAGCTGGTGGACTCGGCGCCGGTAAGCGCGGTAGGCGCCGGCCAGGCGGTTGGCGTCCGCCTCGTCCAGCCGACCGGCCCGGGCGAGCTCGCGCAGCAAGCGGATGTTGTCCGGGTAGCGGGTCAGCTCTGGGTGGTCGTGGGCGGCGTCGAGGACGCCGTACTGGACGATGAACTCGATATCGGTCAGCCCGCCGCGGTCGTTCTTGAGGTCGAAGCGCCCGGCGCGGCGACTGCCTTTCTCCTTGCGCTGGCGCTCGCGCATGCCGGCGACGGCCTCGCGCAACGCCGCCGTGTCGCGTCCCTGGCAGAGCACCTCGGCGCGGATCCGCTCGAACGCCTCGCGTGGTCCGGGGTCGCCGGCGACGCCGCGGGCCCGCACCAGGGCCTGGTGCTCCCACGTCCAGGCACCCTCGTGCTGATACTGGCGGAAGGCGTCCAGGGTGGTGCTCATCAGTCCGGCATTGCCCGACGGGCGCAGTCGGGTGTCGACCTCGTAGACGATGCCCCCGGGGGTGACGGTGTTGAGGACGTGGACCACGCGCTGGGCCAACCGGGCGAAAAAGACCTGGTTGTCGATGGACCGCTCGCCGTCGGTATGCTGCGCCTCGCCGCGGCTGTCGTGGAGGAAGACCAGATCCAGATCGGATCCGTAGCCCAGCTCCAGGCCGCCGAGCTTGCCGTAGCCGGCCACGGCGAACCCGGCCTCGCGGCGCTTGCCGTCATCGGTGCACATGGGCCGGCCGTGGCGGTGGACCAGGTGGGCGCGGCAGATGGATACCGCTCGCTCCAAGGCGGTCTCGGCGATCTGGGTGAGGTAGTCGCTGACCACCATCAGCGGTGCGGCGCCGGAGACATCGGCGGCCGCCACCTTGAGTTGGTTGGCCTGTTTGAACTGGCGCAGCGCCTCCATCTGCTGCTCAAGATCGTCCTCGGCGACACGCCGCAGCCGGGCGTCGAGGTCCGCTTCCAAGGCTTCGCGCCCGAGGGGCTCGTAGAGGGTGCGGGGGTCGAGGAGTTCGTCGAGCAGCAGCGGGTGTGCCGCCAGGAAGCGCGCCACCCACGCCGAGGCGTCGCAGAGCTGGACCAGCTGCGAGAGCGCCATGGGGTGCTCGACCAGCAGGGCCAGGTAGGCGGTGCGGCGTGCCACGGTCTCGATCAGGTCGAGGATCCGCTCCAGGGCCAGATCCGGGCGGCGGGCGCGCACGCAGGCGTTGATCACCAGGGGCATCAACCGGTCCAGGCGGTGGCGGCCGCGGGCCGACAGCGCGCGCACCTCGGCGCCCTCGCGAAGGCGCTCAAGGCGTCGGGCGAGGTGTCCGGGCTCGGGGAAGCCAAGACCGTGAAGCCGTTCGGCGGCCTCATCGGGGTCCAGGTGGCCGTTCCACAGCAACTCGGCGGGGTCCTCGTCGCCCTCGGCGTCCTCGGCCTGCGGGGCGGCGAAGACTTGGTCGAAGTGGTCGTGGATGTGCCGCCGGGTCGTTTCGAGCTCCGCCTCAAAGGTGTCGGCGTCGTCGTAACCGGCGGCCAGCGCCACCCGGGTACGGCCGATGGGGTCCTCGGGCACGGTGTGGCTCTGCTCGTCGGCGAGCATCTGCACGGCGTTTTCGACCCGGCGCAGGAACCGGTAGCCGCCGCGCAGCTCCTCGACCGCGTGCTCGGGCAGCAGCTGCTGATCGGCGATGGTCTCGAGGGTGGTCATCAGCCGCCGCGAGCGCAGCGCCGGATCGCGGCCGCCGCGGATCAGCTGGAAGGCCTGGGTAACGAACTCCACCTCGCGGATGCCGCCCAGGCCGGTCTTGATGTTGCGTGCCGTCCCGCGCCGCTGCACCTCGCGGGCGATCATGCCCTTCATCTCGCGGATCTGCTCGAGGGCCCCGTAGTCGAGGTAGCGGCGATAGACGAAGGGGCGCAGGCTGCGCGTCAGCTCGTCGCCGGCGGTGTAATCCCCACCGACGCAGCGCGCCTTGATCATGGCGTAGCGCTCCCACTCCCGCCCTTGGCTTTCGTAGTAGGTCTCGACGGCGGAGAAAGGTAGGGCCAGCGGGCCGGCGTCGCCGTTGGGGCGCAGGCGCATGTCGACGCGGTAGGGCTGTCCGTCGGGGGTGATCTCGCTGAGCGCGCCGATCAGCTGTCGGCCGAGCTTGACGAAGAACTCGTCGTTGCTGCGCCGCCGGTCGCCATCGGTCTCTCCGGTCTCGGGGAAGGCGAAGATCAGATCGATGTCCGAGGAGAAGTTCAGCTCACGGCCGCCGAGCTTGCCCATGCCCAGCACCACCAGGTGCTGGGGTTCACCGTCGGGTCCGCGCGGCGTGCCCCAGCGCTCGGCCAGGGCGCGGTGGAGCCAGCCGAGGGTCAGATCGATGCACGCCTCGGCCAGGTCGCTGGTCTCCTCCAGGGTCTCTTCCAGCCCGGTCCAGCCGGCCAGGCTGCGGTAGGCGATGCGCACCATCTCGCGGCGCCGGAAGCGACGCAGGGCGCGGTAGAGCTCGGCCTCTTCGGTGGCGGCGTCGAGGCATGGGCGCAGGCGCTGCCGGTGTCCGCTCTCGCCGTAAGCGGTGAATAGGTCGCCGCTTTCGGCCAGGTCGTGGAGCAGCTCCGGCTGCCGTTCGGCGACGGCCTGGGCGACGAAGTCACTGGCGGCGACGACCCGGGGCAGGCTGGCGGTGATGCGTTCGTCGTCGGGCACCGCCCCGGCCTCGTGCAGGGTGGCCAGGTGGCGCTCGGCGATCTCTTCAAGGGCGGCGGGTAGGGCATCCATGCCCGCAGTTTCGGCGCCGGGGCGGGGCGGTGTCCAGTCTCAGCGGCCCAGGCGGCCCAGCTGGCGCAGCCCCTTGGCCACGCGCTCGATGACCGTTCGTCGCTGCAGCCGGGCGACGGCGGGGGGCATGCGGGCCGGATCCTTGCCCCATCCGTAGCGGGCCCAGGCGTTCCAGTCCTGCTGCGCCGCCCAGCGCCACAGCGGCCCGCCGCGGCGATCCGGGTCGCGCAGCAGGGCGGTGCCGAAGTCGATCACCACCGCCTCGTGCTCTGGGGTGAGGATGATGTTGTCGTGGCGCTTGAGATCGGCGTGGGCCACGCCGCGCGCGTGCATGCCGGCGATGGTCCGGCGCAGGCCGACCACCGCGGGGTGTGGGGTGGCAGCATCCGGTGTGCGCACGTAGGGAAAGCGGATCTTCCACCCCGGCTGGTACGCCAGGACCAGCCACGCACCTGCGTACAGGCCGTAGCAGTGGGCGATGCCGGGTACGCCCGCCAGGCGCTGGTAGATGCGGTATTCGCGGCGGATCGCCCAGCGGCTGGCCGCATACGCCAGTCCGGGTCGAGGTGTCTTGATCACCAGCGGCGGGTCGTGGTCCGCGAAGACGTGGACCTGGCTCTGATTGGCCGTGGTGCCCCGGGGGACATCGCCGCCGCTGCGCAGCAGCGCGGCGATGTCGTGGTCGCTGAACGGGGCGGGGCCGTCGGGTGCGGTCTCGGGCATGGCTGCGTGGCTGTCAGCCGAGGCGCAGCCCCATGATGATCAGGCCGATGGTCAGCAGCGTGGCGATGATCGGCTCGCCATTGGGCTGGAGGCTCTGCCGGAACGACCAGCTGGTGACGTTCAGCGGGCGATCCGGGTTGAGATTGGGGATCAGCGCCGAGGTCTTGGCATGCCACGGCTCCCACTGCTCGGGGAATTTCTTGCGCAGCTTGGCGTCTTCCTTCTGGATCGCCGGCGGGTAGTAGAGGATGGCGAAGGCGAGGGCGACCGGAACCAGCCACAGGACCTGGCCAGCCATGAGGAAGCCGCCGATGATCAGAAAGTTGCCCACGTACAGCGGGTGGCGGACCAGGGCGTAGGGGCCGTCCTGGGCCAGTTCCTTGTCCTTGCTCAGGTAGCCGGCCGCCCACAGGCGGAAGAGGATGCCGGCACCGGCGATGATCGCGCCGAGGGTGTACAGCCAGCCTACGGTGGGGGCGCTGACGACGACGATGACGATCAGCAGCAGGATGCCGAGCGCCTGGCGCGCCTTGTGCCGCTCATGGACGACGGAGTTGTAAAGGCTCTTGGGATGGAGGTTCATGCGCTTCTGCCAGCCGGGTGTCGGAAATGGCCGGAAGCGTACCATCGTCGCCGGGTGGCTTCTAGCCGGAACTGCCTGCTGCGGGTTGTTGCTGGGAGCGCCCCGGCGGGCCGGCTTGCAACTTGCCAGCTGCGGACGGAGACTGGGCGGCCATGGATACCGTCTTCATTCGCGGCCTGCAGGTCGAGACCGTTATCGGCATCTTTGAGTGGGAGCGGCGCATCCACCAGCGGGTGCGCATCGACCTAGAGATGTCCGCCGATATCGCCCGGGCTGCAGCGACCGACTCCATCGACGACGCCCTCGACTACAAGGCCATCGGCAAGCGGATCATTGGGTTCGTCGGGGAGAGTGAGTTCCTGCTCGTGGAGACGCTGGCCGAGGAAGTGGCGAAGATCGTTCGCGACGAATTCGGCGTGGCGTGGCTGCGGCTTTCGGTGAGCAAGCCCGGCGCGCTGCGCGGCGCGGACGATGTGGGCGTGACCATCGAGCGAGGCGAGCGGATTTGAGACAGGCGTATCTGAGCATCGGCAGTAACATCGACCGCGACCGCAACATCCGCTCCGCCATGGCGGAGCTGCGCACGCGCTGGCCGGACATGGTGTTCTCCACCGTCTACGAGACCGCAGCGGTGGGTTTCGAGGGCGAGGACTTCTACAATCTGGTGGCGAGCTTCCGGGCCGAGGAGCCGCTGGAGAACGTCCTGGATACCCTGCGCGAGTTGGAGGATGCCCACGGCCGGCATCGGGCCGGCGAGAAGTTCTCCGCGCGGACCTTGGATCTGGATCTGCTGCTGTGGGGGGATGCAGTCCTCGAGGGCGATCCGGTGACCCTGCCCCGGGATGAGATCCTCCGCTTCGATTTTGTCCTCCGCCCCCTGGCCGAGCTGGCCCCCGAGGCCCGGCACCCGGTCAACGGGGAGTGCTTCCGCGATCTCTGGGCCGGTTTCACCGGCCACCCCTCCATCCGTCGTTCCGTGCCCCTGGCCGACTAGTCCCTGCGCCCGGCGCGGGCGTACGGGTTGGGGGCGTCCGGGTCGGGGCGCGTCTTGAAACGGCGGTGCAGCCACAGGTACTGCTCCGGGGCGTCGCGCACCTGAGCCTCGATGACCGAATTGATCCGCGTGGCGTCAGCGACGTCGTCGCCCGTCGGGAACGGCTCCAGCGCCGGCTCCAGGAAGACGTGCCAGCGGTTGCCGGCCAGGCGCCGGCAGTGCAGCGGCACCACCCGGGCGCCGGTGCTCCGCGCCAGGCGCGCGGTCATGGTTAGGGTGCTGGTCTCGACGCCCATGAACGGCGCGAAGACCGAACCCTGGCGGCCGAAGTCCTGGTCCGGGGCGTAGAAGACGACGTTGCCTTCACGCAGCACGCGCAGGATGCGACGCATGTCGGTATTGGGCAGCACATCGACCACGCCGGTGCGGCGCGCGCGCACCATGGCGGCGTTGAAGGCGCGGTCCTTGGCCGGCTTGTAGACCGGGTAGAAATCTGCCACGTGGGCACCGATGATCTTCCCGCACATCTCTACGCTGGTGTAGTGCGGCCCCAGCAGGATAACCCCGCGACCGTGCTCCCGGGCCGCTTCTAGGTGCTCCAGGCCATCGATGGTGTAGTAGGGCGCCAGGCGGTTGATGGGTGCCCACCAGGCCAGTGCGCCCTCCAGCATGCCGCGGGCCGCCGAGCGGAAGTGTGCTCGCTCCAGGCGGCGCCGTCCCCGTGTGCCCAGCTCTGGGAAGGCCAGGCCCAGATTGGTGCGCACGATGTGACGCCGGCTCGGCACGACCGCCCAGAGCAGCATGCCGAGCCCGTCCCCGAGCCGGCCGATCAGCGGGATGGGCAGCAGCGCCAGCAGGCGCAGCAGACCGAGTCCCAGCCAGGTCGGCCAGTACGCGGGGTGATAGATCTGGGTCGGCGGTTTCTTCTTCCGGCCCTTGCGGCGTTTTTTCTTATCGCTCACCAGCGGATTCGTGCTCTTTGCGGGTGAATGGGGCGGCTCGGGGCGTAGTTTGGGCCGCTGGCGGCCGGCTCGCAAGCTGCCCCCGTAGCCATGAAAAAACCCCCGCCGGGCGAGGCCCGACGGGGGTTCGGTTGCGGCGTCAGGGCGCCGGGAACCGGACGGCTTACATCATGCCGCCCATGCCCCCCATGCCGCCCATGCCACCCATGTCGCCGCCACCGCCTTCGTCGTCCTTCTTCGGCAGGTCGGCGACCATGGCCTCGGTGGTCAGCATCAGCGCGGCCACGGAGGCAGCGTTCTGCAGGGCCGAGCGGGTGACCTTGGTCGGGTCGAGGACACCGGCCTGCACCAGGTCCACGTACTCGCCGGTGGCGACGTTGTAGCCCTGGTTGCCGCTGCCCTCCTTGACCTTGTTGACGATCACGGAGGCGTCCTCGCCGGCGTTGGTCACCAGCTGGCGCAGCGGCTCCTCCATGGCACGGCGGACCAGCGCGACGCCCTGGGTCTGCTCCTCGTTGGCGCCGCTCAGGCCCTCGAGGGCGGCCAGGGCGCGGATCAGGGCCGTGCCACCACCGGGGACGATGCCCTCTTCCACCGCAGCGCGGGTGGCGTGCAGGGCGTCCTCGACGCGGGCCTTCTTCTCCTTCATCTCGACCTCGGTGGCCGCGCCGACCTTGATCACGGCAACGCCACCGACCAGCTTGGCCACGCGCTCCTGGAGCTTCTCCTTGTCGTAGTCGGAGGTGGACTCCTCCATCTGCGCACGGATCTGCTCGACGCGGGCCATGATGTCGTCGTGACGGCCGGCGCCGCCGACGATGGTGGTCTCCTCCTTGGAGATCTGCACCTTCTTGGCGGTGCCCAGGTCGTCGACCGTGGCGTTCTCCAGGGTCATGCCGACCTCGTCGGAGATGACCGTGCCGCCGGTGAGGATGGCGATGTCCTGGAGCATGGCCTTGCGGCGGTCACCGAAGCCGGGCGCCTTGACCGCGGCGACCTTGACGATGCCGCGCAGGTTGTTGACCACCAGCGTGGCCAGGGCCTCGCCCTCAACCTCCTCGGCGATGATCAGCAGCGGCCGGTTCTGCTTGGCCACGCCCTCGAGCAGCGGCAGCAGATCGCGGATGTTGGAGATCTTCTTGTCGTGGAGCAGGATCGCCGCGTCCTCGAGCTCCGCCTTCATCGTCTGCTGATCGGTGACGAAGTAGGGGGAGAGGTAGCCGCGGTCGAACTGCATGCCCTCGACGACATCCAGCTCGTTCTCCAGGCCGGAGCCCTCCTCGACGGTGATCACGCCTTCCTTGCCGACCTTGCCCATGGCATCGGCGATGATCCGGCCCACGGCCTCGTCGGAGTTCGCGGAGATGGTGCCGACCTGGGCGATGGAGTTGTCGTCCTCGCAGGGCTTGGACAGCTCGTTGGCCAGGTAGTTGGAGGCCGTCTCGGTGGCCTTCTCGATGCCCTTCTTCAGCTCCATCGGGCTCATGCCCGCGGCCAGGGACTTCATGCCCTCGCGCAGGATGGCCTGGGCCAGGACGGTCGCGGTGGTGGTGCCGTCACCGGCGACGTCCGAGGTCTGCGAGGAGACCTCCTTGAGCATCTGCGCGCCCATGTTCTCGAAGTGGTCTTCGAGCTCGATCTCCTTGGCGACGGAGACGCCGTCCTTGGTGACGGTGGGGGCGCCGAAGCTCTTCTCGAGGACGGCGTTACGGCCGCGCGGGCCGAGGGTGACCTTGACGGCGTTGGCCAGCTGGTTGACGCCGCTCATCATGCGCTGGCGCGCATCATCGGAGAAACGGATTTCCTTCGCAGCCATGGTTGGCTCCTCTGCTCGATTCGGTGTTCGGGTCTCGGGTGTCTGGCTCGCTGCGCGTTGGAAGTCGGCGCTGCGTCAGCCCTCGAAGACGGCCATGATGTCGTCCTCGCGCATCACCAGGTAATCCTGGCCGTCGATCTTGACCTCGGTGCCGGCGTACTTGCCGAACAGGACCTGGTCGCCGACGTTCACCTCGACGGGGCGACGCTCGCCGTTGTCGAGCATCTTGCCGTTGCCGACAGCGATGACCTTGCCCTTCATCGGCTTCTCGGCCGCGGTGTCCGGGATGACGATGCCGCCCGGGGAAGTGCGCTCTTCTTCAAGGCGCTGGATGACCACTCGGTCGTGCAGGGGACGGATGCTCATCGGTCCTCTCTCCCTCTCTCTTTGGTCGTGGACTCTGGGATCTGGTTCGCCGCGCTTCCCGCGGCCTGCTAGCTGTTAGCACTCGGTAACCGTGAGTGCTAATCATATCGTTCGGTTCTTCTCCGTCAAGGGCTTCCGACACCTGCTTCGGGTGACGTTCCCTGCCGGTACCCGGTGGATGAGGACGCCGATGGTAGAATTCAACCCCTGTTCAACGACCGAGGAGGTGCAGCCATGTCGAGTCGAGAACTGGTCGTCCTGTGCACCTGCCCCGATGAGGAGACCGCCCGCCGGCTCGCCGGCGAGGTAGTGGAGGCGCGGCTGGCCGCCTGCGTCAACATCGTCCCGGGGGTGACCTCCGTCTTCTACTGGGAGGGAGAGGCGCAGGCGGAGACCGAGTGCCTGTTGGTGATCAAGACATCGGATTTTGCCTACACCCGATTGGAGGGGATGCTTATGGAGCGGCATCCGTATGAACTTCCAGAGGTCATCGCGGTCGGCATCGAAAAGGGCCTGGCAGGCTTCCTGGACTGGATACGCGATGAAACCCGGTAGGAGGGTGTAAGCCGATGAAGGGCAGGATGCGTTACGACCGAGGCGGTCTGATCGCGGCGCTGTGGCTGGCGCTGGGTCTGCTGATTGCGGCCGCCCCGGCACAGGGAATGGTGGATCAGCAGGAGATCTTCCCGTTCACCGTCGAACAGGTGGGCGAGGATCGCCTGGTCGCACGCTGGGACGTGGCTGAGGACCACTACCTCTACCGCCACGCCTTCGACTTCGAGTTGCGCGACGGTGATAACGAGATCGTCGAGGTCGCGTACCCGAGCGGCGAGTCGTTCTCCGACGAGTTCTTCGGCGATGTGGTCATCTACCGGGGCACGCTGCAGGTGCACCTGGAGACCGCGGAGCCGATCGGCGAGGGGGCGCAGCTCTACGCCGAGTTCCAGGGTTGCAACGAGCCCGATTCCCTCTGCTACCCGCCAAGCAGCCTGGAGGCCGACCTCGGCTCCGGTGCCGTGCAGTACAGTGATGGCTCCGGCGGCCCCGCCGGCGGGGCCGGCAGTGGTCAGGGGCCCATGGGGGACCTGCAGGCGCTGCTCGGCGGCGGCAACCTCTGGGCCATCCTCGGGGGATTCTTCGTCGCCGGGCTGCTGCTCGCCTTCACCGCCTGCATCTACCCGATGATCCCGATCCTCTCGGGGCTGATCGTCGGCAGTCAGCCCGGCGGAGGCCGGCCCGGTACCGGGCGCGCGCTTTGGTTGTCCTTCGTCTACGTCCAAGGCATGGCGATTACCTACGCGCTGGCCGGCGCCCTGGCCGGGCTCTCCGGGCGCGCCATCCAGGCCGACCTGCAGGGGCCGGTGGTGACGGTGGCCTTCAGTGCCTTGTTCGTCGCCCTGGCGCTGGCCATGTTCGGGCTTTACAACCTGCAGATGCCGGCCTCGGTCCAGGGCCGGCTGCAGGCCGCTTCCAGCCGGTTGCCGGGCGGGCAGACGGCCGGAGTGGCGGCCATGGGTGTGCTCTCCACGCTGATTGTCGGCGCGTGCTCAGGGCCGGCACTGGTAGCCGCGCTGGCGTTCATCGGCAACACCGGCGAGGTGGTCCTCGGTGCCGGGGCGCTCTATGTCATGGCGCTGGGTATGGGGGCACCGCTGCTGGCCGTGGGCACGGCCGCGGGGCGCTGGATGCCGCGCTCCGGGCCGTGGATGGAGTCGGTCAAGCAGGTCTTCGGCTTCATCTTCCTGGGGGTGGCCTGGTGGATGTCCGCCCGTCTGATGCCGGACTGGCTGGTGCTGGCCGGCTGGGCGGCGCTGCTGCTGGCCGCCGCCGCGTGGCTCGTCTGGCGCCTGCTGCGCAGCCGTGGTGGGGGCGGTTCGCTGCCCATCCGGGCGGCGGGGGCCACGCTGGCCGTTCTGCTGGCGGTGGCCGGCGGGGCGCAGGTCCTGGGGGCGGCTACCGGTGCCGGCGATCCGCTGCGGCCCTGGGTCGGGATCACCGGCGATCCGTACGCCCAGGCCCGGGCTCGCGTGCTGGAGGAGTGGCACCACGTCGAGACCCTCGACGAACTCGAGGCGCTGCTCGCCGAGGCCCGCGAGGATGGCCGGCCGGTGGTCATCGACTTCTCGGCCGAGTGGTGCGTCTACTGTGTCCAGCTCGAGGAACGCACGCTCCCGGATGAGCGGGTGCAGGAGGCCCTTGAGGGCGCCGAGAAGGTGCGCATCGACGTCACCGACATGAGCGACGCGGACCGCGAGCTGATGGAGGCGTACGGCGTCTATCTGCCTCCGGCCATCCTCTTCTATGACGGCGAGGGCGAGGAGCGCTCGGAGCATCGGGTGGCCGGCTTCAAGGATGCCGAGGCGTTCGCTGAGCGCACCCGCGAAGCCTTCGGCGGCTGATCGGCCGGCCCGCGGCTCCTTTGGAATCCGCGCCGGCCGGCAGGGTTCAGCGCCGGTCGGCGCGGGCAATACGTCGCAGCCATCCCCGGGGAAACGGCGGCGAATGTGTTGCGATCGCCGTAAAACTGGACAATCTTTCGGCGCTCAGTCAGAATCGCGGACGGTGCGAGTCGGGTGAGCGCGTCAGATGCCTAAGCTGCTGTTAATCCACGGGCCCAATCTGAATCGGCTGGGAACCCGCGAGCCGGAACGCTACGGACGGCTGACGCTTCAGGACATCGAAACCCGCTTGCGGTCCATCTGCGATGCGGCCGATGTACAGCTGCACAGCGCCCAGTCCAATCACGAGGGCGAGCTCATCGATCGAATCCACGCCGCGGCGGACGAGGGCGTCGAGTTCATCGTCATCAATCCCGCGGCCCTCACGCACACCAGCGTCGGTCTGCGCGACGCGCTGCTCGCTGTCGCGCTGCCGTTCATCGAGGTGCACTTGAGCAACGTCCACGCCCGCGAGGCGTTCCGGCAACACTCTTTTCTGTCCGACATCGCCGAGGGGGTGGTCACCGGCCTCGGCGCGGACGGCTATGAATTTGCGGTCCGTGCAGCCATCCGGCGCATGGGCGGGCAGGCCTGAATACAGGGTTTCGTCGATCTATGGATATTCGCAAGATCAAACGTCTTATCGAGCTGCTCGACGAGTCCGGCGTCCACGAGATTGAGATCGCCGAGGGCGAGGAGTCGGTCCGGATCACGCGCAACGCGCCCAACCCGCCGCCGCAGCCGCAGCCGGCGTATGCTGCGCCGGCACCGGCGCCCGCCGCGGCCCCGCCGGCGGCTGCAGCCGCGGCGCCGGCCGGCGCCGCCGAGCCCGAGGAGGCCGGTGACGATGAGCCGGAGGGCGAGCCGATCCGCTCGCCGATGGTCGGTACCTTCTACCGGGCTCCGTCGCCGACGGCCAAGCCGTTCGTCGAGGAGGGGCAGCGGGTCAAGGCCGGCGACACGTTGTGCATCGTCGAGGCAATGAAGATGCTCAACCAGATCGAGGCCGACCGCGACGGGGTGATTACCGCCGTTCTGGTCGAGAACGGTCAGCCCGTCGAGTACGACCAGCCGCTGTTCCTGATCTCCGACTGAGTGAGCACCATGCAGAAGATCCTCATCGCCAACCGCGGCGAGATCGCGCTGCGCATCCTGCGCGCCTGCCGTGAGCTGGGCATCCGCAGTGTCGCCGTGCACTCGGCGGCTGATCGCGAGCTCAAGCACGTGCGCCTGGCCGACGAGTCGGTCTGCATCGGGCCGAACAACGTCCGCGACAGCTACCTCAACATCCCGGCGATCATCGCCGCCGCCGAGGTGACCGACTCCACCGCCATCCACCCCGGCTACGGCTTCCTCTCGGAGAATGCCGACTTTGCTGAGCGGGTGGAGCAGTCGGGTTTCGTCTTCATCGGCCCGCGCGCCGAGAGCATCCGCACCATGGGTGACAAGGTCTCGGCGATCCGCGCCATGAAGGAGGCCGGCGTACCGTGTGTGCCCGGCTCCAACGGTCCGGTGCCCGAGGACGATCCCGACGAGACGCTGCGTATCGCCTCGGAGATCGGCTATCCGATCATGATCAAGGCGGCCTCCGGCGGTGGCGGCCGCGGCATGCGCGTGGTGCGCAGTGAGGCGGCGCTGCTCAATGCCGTGTCGCTGACGCGCGGCGAGGCCGAGAACGCCTTCGGCGACGGCACCGTCTACATGGAGAAGTACCTGGAGAAGCCGCGCCATATCGAGGTGCAGGTGCTCGCAGACCACCACGGCAACGCCATCCATCTGGGCGAGCGCGACTGCTCCATGCAGCGGCGTCACCAGAAGGTGGTCGAGGAGGCGCCGGCGCCGGGGATCACCGAAAAGCAGCGCCAGGATATCGGCGAGCGCTGCGCCGAGGCGTGCCGGCAGATGGGCTACCGCGGCGCGGGCACCTTCGAGTTCCTCTACGAGAACGGCGAGTTCTACTTCATCGAGATGAACACCCGGATCCAGGTCGAGCACCCGGTCACCGAGATGGTCACCGGCTGCGATCTGGTCGCCGAGCAGATCCGCATCGCCTCGGGCGAGCCGCTGAGCTGGCGCCAGGAGGACATCCAGGTGCGTGGCCACGCCGTGGAGTGCCGGATCAACGCCGAGGATCCGAAGACCCTGATGCCGTGCCCGGGCACCATCGACCACTTCCACGCCCCGGGTGGCCCCGGGGTGCGTGTGGACTCCCACGTCTACACCGGCTACGCCGTGCCGCCGTACTTCGACTCCATGATCGGCAAGCTGATCACCCATGGTCCGAGCCGGGACAGCGCGCTGGCCCGCATGCGCACGGCGCTATCCGAGATCGTGGTCAGCGGCATCGGCACCAATATCTCGCTGCAGCAGGAGATCATCGGGGATGCCGCGTTCCGCGCCGGCGGGACCGACATCCACTATCTGGAGAAGAAGCTCGCCCTCGATTAAGGCTTGCACCACGGTGCGGCGACGCCCTGTAATGGGCGCAGGCGGGCAGACCCCAGCGGGGAGACGAGCATGATCAAGCGGATCGCGGCGGTGGCGGCCCTGGCACTTTGGGCGACAGCCCCGATGGCGCGGGAGCTGGACATCAATCTTCACGACGACGCCGCGGAGGTCGGGTTCTACTTCCCGCCCACCGAGCAAATGACCGTCGAGGACGCCGACCTCGGCGGGAGCCTCTACTTCAATGACGACGGCGACGTCGCCCTCAGCGGTATCATGCACGTCACCGGGCCGCCGGCCGAGGGGTTCAGCCCGCTGCAGTTCGGCGCCGGGGCCAAGGGCTACATCATCTATGCCGATGGGCCCGATCGTGTCGTCGGGGCCGTGGCGCTTAGTGGCTCGGCCCGGCTCAGCATCCCGGCGCAGGTGCCCCAGGCGCTGGTCTTCCGTGGCCACGTGGCGCCGAACATCACCGCCTTTGGCCGCGCCAAGCGGCTCTTCGAGGGGAATATCCGTTATAAGCTGGACTTCACCCCGCGGGCCAGCGCCTATCTGGGTTTCCGCTACCTTCGCCTGCACATGTCGAGCGCCAGCAACCAGACCCTGGACAACAACCTCCACCTCGGCGTGCGGGTTCGGTTCTAGCTCAGCTGAGCAGCAGGCGCAGGGCCACGAACAGCAGCAGGATCGCGAACAGTCGCCGCAGCCGCCTTGCCGGGACCCGGTGGGCCAGCCGCGCCGCCAGAGACGAGGCGAGCAGGCTGGCCGTGACGATCCCGGCGAATGCCGGCCAGTAGATGTAGCCGGTGGCTCCCGGGGGTAGCTGCGGCTCACCCCAGCCGACGACCAGGTAGCCCAGGGCCCCGGTCAGCCCCAGCGGGAGCGCGGTGGCCGATGAGGTGCCCACCGCCCGGTGCATGGCCAGGCCGCGCCAGACCAGATACGGGACGGTCACCGTGCCGCCGCTGACCCCGACCATGGCCGACAGGGTGCCGATGCCGCCCCCGACTCCGGCGAGCACGCCGTCCCCCCCGCCACCACCGCGCCGCGGTGGCTGCCAGCCGGAGAGCATGTAGAGCGAGACCAGCAGTAGGAAGGTTCCGAACAGTCGCTGCAGTGCGACACCGTCCAGGTAGCCAGCCAGCCCCGTGCCCAGCACCGCCCCGGCAACCATGCCGGCCCCCAGGCGCAGCAACAGCGGCATGTCCACGGCCCCCAGCCGGTAGTGGCCGCGTGCCGAGCCCAGCGAGGTGACCACCACCGTAGCCAGCGAGGTGCCGATGGCCAGGTGGGTGGCGACCGCCGGGGCGACCCCGAGTACCGGGAAGACCAGCAGCAGGACGGGGACCACCACGATCCCGCCGCCGACCCCGAACAGCCCGGCGGTCGCACCGGCCAGGCAGCCGGCACCGAGGTAGATCAGCAATTCGAGCACCGGCCGAGTGTCGGTGGGATCAGCCCGCGGTGCAAGGGGTGGCCCGGCGTCGTTGAAAAGTTGCGCATAAAAGGCCACGGTATCGCACCGTAACGATCGTTATTCGGTTCTTCAGGAGACCGTTCATGGACGCGAAGACCGTCTGTATCGTCGGCGGGACCGGTTTCGTCGGGATGCACGTGGCCAACCGGCTCGCCGGGCGGGGGTACGCGATACGGGCGCTGACCCGCCGCTACTACCGTGGCCGCGACCTGCTGCCCTTCCCCGGGCTGCGACTGATCGAGGCCGACGTCCACGACGAGCGGCAGCTGGTGCGCCACTTCAGCGGTTGCCACGCCGTGATCAACCTGGCCGGTGCCCACACCGGCCGCAATGGCCCGCGCGAGGGTGCCTATCGCGAGGTCCACGTCGACCTGGCCCGGCGGGTGCTTTCCGCCGCTCGCCGGGCCAGCGTGCCACGCTACCTGCACATGAGCGCCGTCGGCGCGCACCCGGACGCCAACAGCCTGTTCCTGCGCACCAAGGGCGAAGGCGAGCAGCTGGTGCGGGCGGCGGATCCGGAGCAGATCGGTGCCACGGTGCTGCGACCGTCGGTGATCTTCGGCAGTGGCGATCGGTTCCTGAATCGCTTCGCCGGGCTCCTGCGCTTCGCCCCCGGGGTCTTCTTCCTGCCCACGCCGGACGCCCGCTTCCAGCCGGTCTTCGCCGGCGACGTGGGCCAGGCAGTGATCAACGCCATGGAGAATCCGCGTACGGCCGGGCGTGCCTACGAGCTCTGCGGACCGCAGATCTATACCCTGCGCGAGCTGGTGGAGTACGTCGCCGAGCTGCGCGGCCTGCGCCGCCGGGTGGTCGGCCTGAACGACAGCCTGTCCCAGGCCAGTGCCCGAGTGCTCGGCTGGATGCCCGGCAGACCGTATACCCTGGATCAGTACCGGCTCAGCGCCACCCCGAGCTGCTGCGCCGAGGACGGCCTGGCGGCACTGGGCATCCAGGCGAACGCGCTCGAGGCCATCGCACCAAACTACCTGGGCACGGCCGGGCGGCAGGCGCAGTATCAGCAAGCCCGGCGCGAGGCCGGTCGCTAGCCCGTGCAACGGTATCGTGTCGGCGGCGCGGTCCGCGATCGCCTCCTGGGGCGGTCGGTGGACGAGGTGGACTGGGTGGTGGTCGGAGCCACGCCCGAGGCCATGGAGGCGGCCGGCTATCGCCCGGTGGGCCGGGAGTTCCCGGTCTTCCTCCACCCGCAGACCGGCGAGGAGCACGCCCTGGCGCGCACCGAGCGCAAGACGGCGGTGGGATACCACGGGTTCGCCTTCCACGCGGCGCCGGATGTCACCCTGGAGCAGGACCTGGCCCGGCGCGATCTGACCATCAACGCCATGGCCGAGGATGCCGAGGGCAACCTCATCGACCCGTTCGGCGGCCGGGCCGACCTCGAGGCCCGTCGGCTGCGCCATGTCACCGAAGCCTTTGCCGAGGACCCGGTGCGCATCCTGCGCCTGGCGCGTTTCGCGGCGCGTTTCGCCGATGCGGGTTTCGTCGTCGCCGAGGACACTATGGCCTTGTGCCAGCGCATGGTCGATGCTGGCGAGGTCGACGCCCTGGTCCCGGAGCGGGTGTGGCAGGAGCTGGCTCGGGGCCTGATGGAGCCCGCGCCCAGGCGCATGATCGAGGTCCTGCGTGAGGCCGGCGCTTTGGCCCGCGTACTGCCCGAAGTGGATGCCCTGTTCGGTGTGCCGCAGCCGCCTGCGTACCACCCCGAGGGTGATGCCGGCACCCACACTCTCAAGGCCCTGGACGCCGCGGCGGGCAACGGTGCGCCGCTGGAGGTGCGCTTTGCCGTGCTGTTCCACGATGTGGGCAAGGCGCTCACGCCGGCCGAGGAGCTCCCCCATCACCCGGGCCACGAGGCCGCCGGGGTCGAGCCGGCGCGGGAGGCCAGCGAGCGTCTGAAGGCGCCGCGGGCGTGCCGGGACCTGGCCATCCTGGTCACACGTTGGCACATGCGCGCCCACCGCGCGCCGGAGCTGCGCCCCGGGGCGCTGGTGGAACTCTTCGAGGCCCTGGACCTGTTCCGGCGCCCGGAGCGCCTGGAGCCGTTCCTCCAGGCCTGCCTGGCGGACTACCGCGGCCGTGCCGGCAACGAGGTGGCCGACTGGCCCGCCGGGGCCTTCCTTCGCGACGCCTTCGAGGCGTGCCGCGGGGTGTCGGCGCGCGTCTTCGTCGAGCAGGGCCTGCGTGGGCCGGAGGTGGGCGAAGCGGTGCGCGAGGCGCGCTGCCGGGCGGTGGCACAGCTCCCGCGCCCGGAGCGCGGCGGAACGGCCGCCGGCACGCCGCCGGCGGATCCGGATTAGAGCGTGGCGCGTCGGTCGGCCAGGGTGAAGCCGCTCAACGGGCCATGGTAGCCGCGCCCCAGGGCCATCACCTTGAACCGCTCCCCCATGTCGCCGGGGTGGGTGATGCGCTGGACCTCGTTGCTGACGGTCACCTGGCCGGCCGCATCGGCGCCGTCGATGGCCGACTCGGCGACCTGGGCAAGGCCGGCGCCCATGAGAAACGGCCCCTGCGGTGCATAGCCGAGGATCTCCAACCCGCAGTCGAGGGCCGCGTCGGCCACCGCCGTGAAGTCGACGAAGGCGGTGATGTCCTGCAGCCCGGGGTGAAAGAACGGATCGTCGTGGGCCCGGTGGCGGAAGTGGCAGAGCAGGGTGCCGCGGTGGCGCTCGGCCAGATAGTACTCGCGGCGGGGGTAGCCGTAGTCGAGCCACAGCATCACGCCGTGCGGCAGTGCCTCGGACAGCCCGCGGAGGAAGGGCTGGAGGCGGGTGCAGACCTCAGAGACGTAGCCCTCGGGCAGGGGCGCGTCCAGGCGTGCCTCGATGGCGGCGACGGCCCGCTGCAGCTCGGTGTCGGCGGGCTGTTCGCTCCACGCAAAGCCGTCGCCGTCGGGCTGCACGCCGAGCTCGCGGATCCCGTCGCCGCGCTTGACGAAGCGGCGCACCGGCAGGGCGTCGAGGACCTCGTTGGCGACCCAGACCGCCCGCGGGCTGTCGGTGGGCAGCGTCTCGAGCCACTCGACGCGCTCGAGCAGGTGGGGGACGAGGTCGGCGAGGGTCTGCTCCTGCTCCTGGCGCAGGGCGGCGCTCACCTCGAGCATGCGCCAGCGCCGCGGCAGACGGCCGAGGTGCTCGAGTTCGGCCAGCGCAGCGGCCGCCAGGCGTCCGGTGCCCGGGCCGAGCTCGATGACGTCGCCGCCACCCAGGTGGTCGAGGATTTCCGCGGCCTGCCGGGCCAGGGTGCGGGAGAACAGCGCGCTGAGTTCCGGGGCGGTGGCGAAGTCGCCCCCGGCACCGAAACGGGCCGCGCCGGCGCGATAGTAGCCGAGGCCGGGCTCGTACAGGGCCCGGTCCATGAAGGCCTCGAAGGTCAGCGCACCGCCGGCCTCGTCCATCGCCGTACGCAGGCGCTGGCTCAGGCGGTGGCTGATCGCCAGGGCGGTCGGGTCGAGGTCCAGGGCGGGGTTGTCTCGGGTCATGCCCGAGAGTTTCAGGGGCAACGCGCCGCGTGGCAAGGCGTATCGTCCGTGCCGCGTTTCCGGTATACGGTGGAGGGCGGCAGCGCCGCCCGGAGCTGATTGAAACTTGCAACGCGCCACTGATCGACAGAGACTTGCGCCATGCTGGATGTCATCCTTGTAATCATCGGTTATCTCATCGGTTCCATCTCCTCGGCGATCGTGGTCTGCCGGGTGATGAATCTCGGCGACCCGCGCCAGGGTGGCTCCGGCAACCCCGGGGCGACCAACGTGTTGCGCCTGGCCGGCAAGGTGCCGGCGGGCATTACCCTGGTTGGCGACTGGCTCAAGGGGACGCTCCCGGTGCTGCTGGCCTGGCTGGCCACCGAGGACCCGGTAGTGGCTAGCGCCGCGGGTCTGGCGGCCTTCTTTGGCCACCTGTTCCCGGTCTACTTCCGGTTCCAGGGGGGCAAGGGTGTGGCCACGGGCCTGGGGGTGATCCTGGCCTGGTCTCCGCTGGCCCTGCTGGCCACTGCGGTGACCTGGCTGGCCGTGGCCGGCGCCTTCCGCTACTCCTCGCTGGCCGCCGTGGTGGCCTTCGCCATGGCGCCGATCTACATGCTCTGGCTCTCGGGCTCGCCGGTGCTCACCGCGGCGACGGCCATCCTCACGGTGGCTATCGTCTGGCGCCACCGCGAGAACATCGTCCGGCTCGCCGCCGGTGAGGAGAGCCGCATCGGCTCCTCGGGCTCATGAGCGAGCGTGCGGCCGGCAGCAGCCCGTTCCGGATCGGGCACGCGGCTGCCGTCCTGCGCCGCGGTGGGGTGGTGGCCTATCCCACCGAGGCGGTCTGGGGGCTGGGGTGCGATCCGCGGCGCGACGACGCCGTGGCGCGCCTGCTGGCGCTGAAGGGTCGTCCCGAGCGTCAGGGCCTGATCCTGATCGCCGCCGAGCCGGAGCAGCTCGGCGGCTTCCTGGCACCGCTGACGGAGGAGCGGGCCGAGGAGATCCGCGCCAGCTGGCCGGGGCCGATGACCTGGGTGCTGCCGGCCTCGCCCCGGGCGCCGAGGTGGGTCAGTGGTGGACGCGACACGGTGGCCGTGCGGGTGACCGCGCATCCGGTGGCCGCGGCCCTGTGCCGGGCCTTCGGCGGTGCGCTGGTCTCCACCAGCGCCAACCCCTCGGCCGGGCGGCCCGCTCGGAGCGCACCGCAGGTGCGGCGTTACTTCGGCACGCGGATCGATGCCCTGGTGCCTGGTCGGCTGGGCGGGCTGGGGCGCCCCACCCCCATCCGGGACGGGCGCAGCGGGGCGTACCTGAGACGCTGAGCCGCCATTTTCTGAATCCGTCCGGATCGGAGTCTCCCCTGTGCGCGTACTAGGTATCGAGAGTTCCTGTGACGAAACCGCCGCGGCGGTCTACTGCCGCCGCGAGGGTTTGCTGGCGCACGCCGTGCACAGCCAGGTGGCCGACCATGCCGCTTATGGCGGGGTTGTGCCGGAGCTGGCCTCACGGGATCACGTGCGCAAGTTGCCCGGGTTGGTCAACGGGGTGCTGCGTGACGCCGGCCTGACGCCGGCGGAGCTCGACGGCGTCGCCTGGACCCGCGGCCCCGGCCTGCCCGGGGCGTTGATGGTCGGGGCCGCCTTCGCGCGGACTCTGGCCTGGGCCCGCGGCCTGCCCGCCGTCGGCGTCCACCACATGGAGGGGCATCTGCTGGCTCCGCTGCTCGAGCCGGATCCGCCGGCGATGCCGCTGGTGGCCCTGTTGGTCTCCGGGGGGCATACCATGCTGGTGCAGGTGGCGGACTTTGGCCGCTACCGCGTCCTTGGGGAGTCGGTGGATGACGCCGCCGGCGAGGCGTTCGACAAGACCGCCCGGCTGCTGCAGCTGCCGTATCCCGGTGGTCCGTCCATCGCCCGCCTGGCCGCGGAAGGGACTCCGGGTGCGGTGCGCCTGCCGCGGCCGATGACCGACCGGCCGGGGCTCGATTTCAGCTTCAGCGGGCTGAAGACCGCCGTCCTGCATGCCGTCGAGGCTGCCGGGGACGACTCCCAGGGGCGGGCGGACATCGCCCACGGATTCCAGGAGGCGGTGGTGGATACCCTGGTGATCAAGTGCCGGCGTGCGCTCGAGCAGACCGGCGCGGGCCGGCTGGTGGTCTCGGGCGGGGTGGGGGCCAACGCCCGGCTGCGCGAGCGGCTCGACGAGGCCGGGCGCGCGAGCGGATTCACCGCCCACTACCCGCGCTTGGAGCTGTGTACCGACAACGCCGCGATGATCGCCTACACCGGCTTGCGTCGCCTGGAGGCCGGCCACCGCGACGATCTCGACTTCAGCGTGCGCCCACGCTGGCCGCTGGCCGAACTCAGGTAGTCGCCTTGCTGCGCCCGCGCCCGCCCTTGGAGGTGCCGCCGCGGCGCCCCTTGCGGGCCGGTGCCTTGGCGATCAGCTCCTGGCACTCCTCGTGGGTGAGCGAGTCCGGCTCCCGGTCCTTGGGCACCTTGGCGTTCTTCTCGCCGTTGGTGATGTACGGTCCGTAGCGCCCGCGCAGGATCTGAATCCCGTCGCCGAAGTCGTGGATGATCCGGTTGGCGTCGGCCTGTTTCTTCTCCCGGACCAGCTCGTGGGCCCGCTCCTTGGTAATGGTGTACGGGTCCTCGTCCTTGGGGATGGAGACGAACTTCTTGCCGTAGCGCACGTAGGGGCCGAAGCGGCCGATGCTGACCTGTACGTCTTCGCCCTCCTCGGTCTCGCCCATATCCCGCGGCAGCTTGAACAGCTGCAGGGCCTCATCGAGGGTGATCGTGTCGATGCTCTGACCGGGGCGCAGGCCGGCGAAGCGCGGCTTCTCGTCGTCGTCCCGGGAGCCGAGCTGGGCGAACGGCCCGTAGCGGCCGATGCGTACCGTCACCGGCTTGCCGGTCTTCGGGTCGGTGCCGAGTTCGCGGGCCTGGACGGCCTCCTGGCGCGAGACGTTCTTTTTCTCCTCGACCCGCTCGCGGAAGGGCTCCCAGAACGCCTCGAGGACCGGCACCCAGTCCTGCTCGCCGCGGGAGATGGCGTCCAGGTCGTCCTCGAGCCGGGCGGTGAAGTCGTAGTCGACGTAACGGTCAAAGTGCTCGGTGAGGAACTTGTTAACCGTGCGCCCGATGTCGGTGGGGATGAAGCGCTTGCCGTCCATCTCCACGTAGTTGCGGTTCTGCAGCGTGGAGATGATCGAGGCGTAGGTGGACGGCCGGCCGATGCCGTACTCCTCCAGGGCGCGCACCAGGCTCGCCTCGGTGTAGCGCGGCGGCGGCTCAGTGAAGTGCTGCTCGGCGCGGATGGCGTGTAGCTCCACCTGCTCGCCTTCCTCGAGCTCCGGGAGGAACTTCTCGCCGGAGTCGTCCTTGCCGTCGTCACTGCCTTCGCGGTAGACGACCATGAAGCCCGGATCGGCCACCGTGGAGCCGGTGGCCCGCAGCAGGTGGCGGTCGTCGGCGTCCGCGGCCAGGTCGACGGCCACCGTGTGGATGGTGGCGTGCTTCATCTGCGAGGCGACCGCCCGCTTCCAGATGAGGTCGTAGAGCTTGCGCTGCTCGTCGTTGAGGTAGGCACGCACATCGTCCGGGTGGCGTGCCGCCGACGTGGGCCGGATGGCCTCGTGGGCCTCCTGGGCATTCTTCGAGCGGGTCTTGTAGACCTGCGCCTTGTCCGGGAGCCTGTCGGCCCCGTAGCGATCCGTGATCGCCTGGCGCATCTCGGTGATCGCCTCGCCGGAGAGGTTCACGGAGTCGGTCCGCATGTAGGTGATCAGGCCGACGGCGCTGCCCTCGCCGACGTCGATGCCCTCGTAGAGCTGCTGGGCGATGCGCATGGTCCGGCTGGCGGTGAAGCCGAGCTTGCGCGATGCCTCCTGCTGCAGGGTCGAAGTGATGAACGGTGCTGCCGGATTGCGGCGGCGCTGCTTGCGCTCCACCGAGGCGACCCGCAGCGTCCCGATGACCTCGGTGTCGCCATCGCCGACGGGGCCCAGCCGGGACGGGTCCGCCTGGGCCCGGGCCGCCTCGCGCAGCGTGCGGTCCACTTCCTGCGCGTGGGCCTCGTCGGTGATGGTGAACTGGCGGACCTTCTCGCCGTGGAGTTGCGAGAGCTTGGCCACGAAGGGCTGCTGCGCCTTGGCCGCATCCGCCTCGACGCTCCAGTACTCCTGGGGCTCGAACTGCTCGATCTCGGTCTCACGCTCGCAGATCATGCGCAGCGCGGGGCTTTGCACACGCCCGGCGGAGAGGCCGCTGGTGATCTTGCGCCAGAGCAGCGGCGAGAGGTTGAACCCGACCAGGTAGTCCAGGGCGCGGCGGGCCTGCTGGGCGTTGACCAGCTCCTCGGAGATGTCCCGCGGGTGGTCCATGGCCTCCTGGATGGCGCCCTTGGTGATCTCGTGAAAGACCACCCGGTAGACCGGCTTGCCGTCCAGGATCCCCTTGTCGCGGAGCAGCTCCACCAGGTGCCAGGAGATGGCCTCGCCCTCGCGGTCCGGGTCGGTGGCCAGGTAGAGGGCATCGGCTTTCCGGGCCGCCTTGGCGATGGCATCGACGTGTTTCTGGTTCTTGTCGATGGGCGCGTACTTCATGGCGAAGCCGCTGGACGGATCCACCGCCCCCTCCTTGGGGACGAGGTCACGGACGTGGCCGTAGGAGGCCATGACCTCGTAATCGGAACCCAGGTATTTGTTGATCGTGCGCGCCTTGGCAGGCGACTCGACGATGACGAGGCTTTTACCCATGCAGAGCCGTTCGTGTATGTAGAGGAGGGCGGTCGGGTGGCGACCGAAGGGCGGTGCCGGGCCGTGGAACCGGCCGCCGCGCCGGGGCGCGGCGGCCACCCGTCGTCAGTGGACGAGGTGCGTCGGGACGTCGAACATCAGGTTCTCCATCCAGTTATACGCCTCTTCCTCGCCGGGGCGATTGAACAGGACCATGAGGATGACCCATTTGACCGTATCGAGATCCACCTCGTGGTCATCCAGCGCCAGGATCCGGTCGAGCACCAGCTCGCGACTTTCCGCGGTGAGAATGCCGACCTGCTCCAGGTAGAGAATGAACCCGCGCGTCTCGGTGTCCAGGCGCGCCAGCTCGGGCTCGCCGAACAACCGGATCGACGACTTGCCCGACGGGGCGGCCGGCAGTACGCGGGAGTCGGCCAGGGCGTCGAGCCACTCGAACGCCTTGCGGATCTCCATCGCGCTGAAGCCGGCCTCGTGGAGCTCGCTCTCGAGCGAGTCCCGATCGCCGGGTTCCTCGTCGTTGTAGAGGTAGTTCTCGAACAGGTACATCAGGACTTCGAAAACGTTCTGCTTCATCTTCAGCCCTCTGGCCCGCGCCGCTGATACCGGCCCCCGGGTATCGCAGTCACCAGGCCTTTCAGCTCCATGGTTAGCAGAATGGATGAAAGCCTATCGAGCGTCAATCCAGACCGCTGCTGGAGGGTGTCGAGGGTGAGCGGATCGTGGCCGAGGGCCGCGAGGATGCGCGCCTCGTCCGGATCCGCGGCTGGACTGGTCGAATCCGAGGGGGCGTTCACGGGGGCGCTGCCGACCGTGCCCGGGAGTTCTTCCAGGATATCGTCCACCGATTCTACCAGCTTGGCACCCTCCCGCAGAAGCGCATGGCACCCGCGGGCCAACGGGTCGTGGATGGATCCGGGTACGGCGAAGACCTCGCGGCCCTGTTCGGCGGCGAGCCGGGCGGTGATCAGCGAGCCGCTGTGGCGGCCGGCCTGAACGACCACCACCCCCAGCGACAGGCCGCTGACGATTCGGTTGCGCCGCGGGAAGTGGGCCGCCAGCGGTCCGCAGCCGGGGGGCAGCTCGCCGAGGACGGCGCCGGAGGCGAGGATCCTGGCGTGGAGGCGGCGGTGGCGGGCCGGATAGATCCGGTCCGGGCCGGTGCCGACGACCGCCAGCGTGGTGCCGCCAGCCTCCAGGGCACCGCGGTGGGCAGCGGCATCGATGCCTGTGGCCAGGCCACTGGTGGTGGCGACCCCGGCTCGTGCCAGGCCTGCGGCCAGGTCGTGGGCCAGGTCGCGCCCGGCGGCGGTGGCGTGGCGGCTGCCGACGATGGCCACCTGAGGGTGGTGCAGGGTCGCCGGGTCGCCGGCGACGAACAGTAGCGGTGGCGGGTCGGGGATCTCGGCCAGCTGCCCCGGGTAGCCCGGCCGCGCCAGGCGCAGTAGGTGGCGCGCCCCCGGGCCGTCCAGCCAGCGGGCATCGGCCCGGGCGGCGGCCCAGTCCGGGGCGAGGATACCGGCCTCCGTGGTGGCGTCGAGACCCAGACTGCGCAGGGCGCTGCGCCCGGCCCGGAAGACCGCCTCCGGCCCGCCGAAGGCCGCCATCAGCCGGGACCAGGTGCGCGGGCCCACGCCGGGAACCCGCGCCAGGGCGAGGGCGTGGTAGGTGTCGTCGTCCATGTCGTTGCTCACCGTCCTTGGCAAGGGACCGATACGTTGCCCGGCGGCGGCGGGCGGGCGCAAGGGCGGGGTTGCTGCGGAAGCGGTTCTCGGATGCGCCGTAGAAGCATTCCAGGTTGTGGCTGCCCTCCGTGCGCCGGTGCGTTACAATCGATGCGTCACTCAACAATAGGCGCAGCATCGCTCATGGCCCTCCTCGATATCCTTGTTTACCCTGACCCCCGCCTCCGCGAGCGGGCCGAGCCCGTCGCGGAGGTCGATGACGCCGTCCGCCGTCTGGCAGACGACATGCTTGAAACCATGTACGAGGCTCGCGGCATCGGGCTGGCCGCCACGCAGGTGGGGGACCGCCGGCGGGTGGTGGTGATCGACGTCTCCGAGGAGCGCGACGAGCCGCGGGTGCTGGTCAATCCGGAAATCCTCGAGGCCACCGGTGAGGCCAGTGGCGAGGAGGGGTGCCTGTCCATTCCGGGCTACTACGACGACGTTGCGCGGGCAACGCGGGTGCGTTACCGGGCGCTGGAGCGCGATGGCCGGGTGGTCGAGGACGAGGCTGAGGGCACCCTGGCCGTCTGCCTGCAGCACGAGATCGACCACCTCGAAGGTCGGCTGTTCATCGATTACCTCTCCGAGCTCAAGCGCAAGCGGGTGCGCAAGCGTATGGAGAAGCGCGAGCGGTTCAGCGCGGCGGGCTGATGGCGGCACGGATCATCTTTGCGGGAACGCCGGAGTTCGCGGTGCCCGGCCTCGATGCTCTGGTCGAGGCCGGCGTGCCGCCGGTGGCTGTTTTCACCCAGCCTGATCGCCCCGCCGGTCGGGGACGCCGGCTGACGCCGCCGCCGGTCAAGCGTGCCGCCGACCGGCACGGGCTGACCGTTCACCAGCCCGAGCGCCTCGGCGACGAGGAGGCAGCGCGGATCCGTGAGCTGGCACCCGACCTGATGGTGGTGGTGGCCTATGGCCAGATCCTGCGGCGCAACGTGCTGGATGCACCACGCTGCGGGTGCGTGAATGTCCACGCCTCGCTGTTGCCGCGCTGGCGGGGGGCGGCGCCCATCCAGCGCGCCCTGCTCGCCGGCGACGAGCAGACCGGCGTGACCCTGATGCAGATGGACGAGGGCCTGGATACCGGACCGATGCTCGCCCGCGAGGGGACTCCCATCAGCGCCGACGAGACCGCCGGGTCCCTCCACGATCGACTGGCCCGGATCGGCGCCGACCTGCTGGTCGCGCACCTGGCGGACATCCTGGCCGGAGCCATCACCCCGGAGCCCCAATCCGAGGAGGGAGCCACCTACGCCGCCAAGCTGACCCCGGCCGAGAGCTGGCTCGACCCCGCCGAGCCGGCGGAACAGCTGGAACGCCGCGTGCGCGCACTGGCGCCGGTGCCCGGGGCGCGGATCCATCTGGGGGGGACGCAGGTGCGGGTGCTGGCGGCGCGGGCTTGCCCCGGCCGCCCCGACGATCAGGCCGGTACCGTGGCGGCGGCCAGTGGCAGTGGCATCGAGGTCGCCACCGGCGAGGGGCGGCTGTGTATCACGCGGCTTAAGCCAGCCGGTGGCCGTGAGCAGAGCGCTGCCGATTACCTCAACGGGCGCCGCCTGGCGCCGGGAGAGCGCGTTCAGTGAGTACCCCTCCGCGGGTGGCCGCGGTGCACGTCCTCGAGCGGGTGCTGGAGCGCGGCGAGACCCTGGACGAGGCCCTTGAGGGGCAGTTCACCCGCGTCGCCGAGCGCGACCGGCCGCTGCTCCAGGCGCTGGTCTACGGGGCGCTGCGCTGGCTGACCCGGCTGGAGGCCCAGGTGGCCACCCTCACCCCCCGCGATGACTGGCGACGGGATCCGCTGCTGCGCGCTCTGCTGGTGCTTGGTGCGTGGGAGGCCCAGGGGCTTGCCACACCGGCCCACGCGGCGGTCTCGGAGTCCGTCGACGCGGCGCGCAGGCTGCGTCGGGCCCGGGCCGCCGGCATGGTGAATGCCGTACTGCGCAAGCTGCACAAGGCCACTCCGCCCCTGCCGACGGACGAGGCCACGCGGTACGCACTCCCGGGCTGGCTGGCCGAGCACCTGCGTGGCGCCTGGCCGGAGGATTGGCCCGCGGTGGCCGAGGCCGGCAATGCCCACCCGCCGATGACCCTGCGCGTGGACCGCGCCCGTATCCCCCGCCCGGCGTGCCTGGAAGCGCTGGCCGAGCGCGGGGTCGCGGCACAGCCCGGGGCCGTCGCACCCACCGCGGTGATTCTCGACGATCCGGTACCTGTGGCCCGCCTGCCCGGGTTCGCCGAGGGGTGGCTATCGGTGCAGGACGAGGCCGCGCAGCTCGCTGCCCCCCTGCTCGACCCGCAGCCCGGCGATCGCGTGCTCGACGCCTGTGCCGCCCCCGGCGGCAAGACGGTGCACCTGCTCGAACACGCCCCGGCGGCGACGGTGACCGCACTCGACCGCTCGGCGCGCCGGCTGCGGCAGGTGCGCGACAACCTCGCCCGCGCCGGCCACGAGGCCCACTGCGTGGCCGCCGACGCCGCCAATCCCGATGCCTGGTGGGACGGCGAGCCGTTTCAGCGCATCCTCCTCGACGCTCCGTGTACGGGCAGCGGCGTGATCCGCCGCCACCCCGATATCAAATGGCTGCGCCGGGCCGACGATCCGGCGCGCATGGCCCCGGCGCAGCGCCAGCTGCTCGACGCCCTTTGGCGGGTCCTGGCGCCGGGCGGGCGGCTGGTCTACGCCACCTGCTCGATCTTTCCCGAAGAGAACGAAGCGGTGGTGGCCGGGTTCCTGGCCGAGCAGCCCGACGCCTCGCGGGGGCCGTTGCCGGCGGTTGGCCGCCGCACCGGCGCCGGGTGCCAGATCCTGCCCGGCGAACAGGGCATGGACGGTTTCTTCTACGCCTGCCTGGAACGGAGCGTGGAATGACGGATGCGATGCCGGCTGACGGCCTGCAGCGTGTGCACGATTGGCTGGTGACCTGGCAGGGGCGGGTCTGCAGAGCCATCGAGAGCTGGGACGGACGCGGTGCCTTCCACGCCGACCGCTGGCAGCGCCCCGGAGGCGGTGGCGGCGAGAGCCGCGTGCTCAAGGGCGGGCGGGTGATCGAGCAGGGTGGGGTGAATTTCTCCCACGTCCGGGGCGATGCGCTGCCCGATACGGCCACCGAGCGACGCGCTGATCTGGCCGGCCAGCCCTACGAGGCGGTGGGTGTATCGCTGGTGCTGCACCCGTGGAACCCGTATGTGCCGACCACCCACGCTAACCTGCGCCTGTTCGTCGCCGGCGAGCCGTGTTGCGGCGCCCAGTGGTGGTTCGGCGGCGGCTTCGATCTGACCCCGTACTACCCCTTCGACGACGACTGCCGCCACTTCCACCGCCAGGCCCGGGCGGCCTGCGAGCCGTTCGGCGAAACCGTCTATCCGACGTTCAAGCGCTGGTGCGACGAGTACTTCCGGCTGCCCCACCGCGATGAGCAGCGCGGCATCGGCGGGCTGTTCTTCGACGATCTCAACGACTGGGGGTTCGAGGCGAGCTTCCGCTTCGTGCAGGCGGTAGGTGGGGCGTTCCTGGACGCCTACGGTCCCATCGTCGAGTCCCGCCGCGACCATCCCTACGGTGAGCGCGAGCGGGAGTTCCAGCTCTACCGGCGGGGCCGGTACGTGGAGTTCAACCTCCTGCAGGATCGCGGGACCCGGTTCGGGATCCAGTCGGAGGGGCGGACCGAATCGATCCTGATGTCGCTGCCGCCCCGGGTGCGCTGGGAGTACGGCTTTGAGCCAGAACCCGGGAGCCCGGAGGCCCGTCTGACGGAGGCGTATCTGGTCCCCCGCGACTGGGCGTGAACGCCCTGCGCCCCCGGGCGGGGCGCAGGGCGTCCGGTTCGGGCGCGCGTCAGCCCTCCCGGTGGTAGCTGGTAACCTGCTCCACCTCGTTTTTGGAGCCGAGGACCACCGGTGCCCGCTCGTGGATGTCGGTCGGATCGAGCTCAAGGATCCGCTGCCGGCCGGTGGTCGCGGCGCCGCCGGCCTGCTCGACGATGAGGCTCATGGGATTGGCCTCGTACATCAGGCGCAGGCGGCCGCTTTGTCCCTTGGCCTTGATCTTGGCGTCGAGCGGGTACATGAACACCCCCCCGCGGCAGAGGATGCGGTGGACCTCGGCGACCATCGAGGCCACCCAGCGCATGTTGAAGTCCTTGCCCCGCGGCCCCTCCTTGCCCTTGAGGCACTCATCGATGTAGCGCTGGACCGGTTCCTCCCAGTGACGCTGGTTGGAGACGTTGATGGCGAATTCCTTGGTGTCCTCCGGGATCTGCACGTCCTTGCGGGTAAGGATGAACTCGCCGAAGTCGCGGTTGAGCGTGAACATCTGCACGCCCTGGCCCTTGACCGCGAGCACCAGGATCGTTGACGGCCCGTAGAGGCAGTAGCCGGCGGCCACCTGCTCCGTGCCGCGCTGGAGGAAGTCCCCGGTCGAGGGCTTTTCGCTGCCCTGCGGGGCGCGGACGATGGAGAAGATCGTGCCCACGGAGACGTTCACGTCGATGTTCGACGAGCCGTCGAGCGGATCGCACAGCAGCAGGTAGCGGCCCCGCTGGGACGGGTTGGGCAGGGGGTAGATGTCGTCCATCTCCTCGGAGACGAGCCCGGCGATGTGGCCGTTCTGGGTCAGGGCCTCGATGAAGACCTCGTTGGTGACCACGTCGAGCTTCTTCTGGGTCTCGCCCTGGACGTTCTCCGAGTCCGCCGACCCAAGCATGCCGACCAGGTCGCCCTTGTTGACCAGGTCCGCGATGCGCTTGCAGGCGACGGAGATGTCGTTGAGCAGGCCGGTGAATTCGCCGGTGGCCTCCGGCAGGTTGCGCTGCGTCTCGATGATGTAGTTGGTCAGAGTCGTACCGATGTGCATGGTTTTCTCCCCTGGCGTGCGGTTTCCATGGCTTCTTTAATATCAACCGAGGACATCCGCCGCCGATGGCGCGGCGGCGGCAAGCGTTCGGCGCATTCCTCCGGTACATTGGTGCGCAAGCCCATAAGCGTCAACACACAAGTCTGATCGCATGCCAAAGAACGCACTATATGCTCAGTCCGGCGGCGTCTCGGCGGTCATCAACGCCAGCGCCTGGGGCGTCATCGAGGCGGTGCGCGGCCATCCGGCCCATTTCGGCACCTGCTATGCGGCCCGCAACGGGATCCTCGGGGTGCTCGAGGAGGAGATCATCGACCTCGACGAGGAGGATCCGCTGACTCTCGCCGCGCTGCGCCACACGCCCGGTGGCGCGTTCGGGTCGTGCCGCTTCGACCTCGGCGATCTCCACGCGGACCGGGCGCAGTACGAGCGCCTGGTGGAGGTCTTCCACGCCCACGACATCGGCTACTTCTTCTACAACGGCGGTGGCGGCTCCATGGATACCGCCCACAAGGTCGCGCGCATCGGCGACGAACTCGGTTACCCCATCACCGCCGTCGGTGTGCCCAAGACCATCGACAATGACCTGGGCATGACCGATACCAGCCCTGGGTTCGGGTCGGCGGCGAAGTTCATCGCCACCGTGGTCCGCGAGGCAAGCCTCGACGTCGAGTCGGCCCACACCACCTCGACCCGGGTCTTCATCCTCGAGGTGATGGGGCGTCACGCCGGGTGGTTGGCGGCGGCGGCGGCACTGGCTCAGGAGTATGACGGCCGGCCGCCAATGCTGATCCTCTTCCCCGAGAGCCCCTTCGATCTGGGCGACTTCCTGACCCAGCTGCAGATGGCGATCCGCACCCACGGCTACTGCGTGGTGGTTGCCTCGGAGGGGCTGAAGAACCCGGATGGCTCCCTGTTCTCGGTGGCGCAGAGCCATGACATCTACGCCTATACGCAGCTCGGCGGCGTGGCGCCGCGGCTCGCCGAGATCATCCGCCAGGAGACGGGGCACAAGCTGCACTGGTCGGTGGTGGACTACATTCAGCGGGCGGCCCGGCATCTGGCCTCGCGCACCGATGTCGAGCAGGCCTACGCCGTCGGGCGGGCTGCCGTGGAAGGGGTGGTGGCCGGCCGGCATGGCTTCATGCCGGTGATCCGCCGTGAATCGGACCAGCCGTATCGCTGGTCCATCGACCGGGTACCGCTCGAGGAGGTGGCGAGCATCGAGCGCGGGTTGCCGCCCTCGTTCATCTCGCCGGACGGCTACGGCATCACCGCCGCCTGTCGTGACTACCTGCGACCGCTGATCGAGGGCGAGGACTATCCGCCGTTCGAGCGCGGACTGCCCTGCTATCCGCGTATCCGCGGGGTACTACGCCCCCAGCGCTGCCCGCCGTTCCGCGCCGAACCGCCGGATTAGTCCCCGGTCGGCGGCGCTCCGGCGCGCGACTCAACGTGGGCGAGGATGGCGTCGGCGTAGAGGCCGGCGGTGTCCTGCGCCGCCTGCACCGTGGCTGCCGCCTGCTCGCCCATCTCCCGGCGGGTCCGGGGATCCTGTGCCAGCTCGGCGATGGCGTGGCGCAGGTCGGTCTCATCGAAGAACCGCTGCGCCCCGCCGGCGGCCAGCAACCGCTCCGACTCTTCGGCAAAGTTGCTCATGTGCGGCCCGAACAGGATGGGCTTGCCCAGCCGGGCCGGCTCCACCAGGTTCTGCCCGCCGCGGCGGATCAGCGAGCCGCCGATGATCACCGTCTCCGCGCCGGCCATAAAGGCCTCCAGCTCCCCCAGGGTGTCGGCTACGTAGATGTCGGCCCACTGCCAGTCCTCGCCGGCCGAGCGCAGCGCCACCCGGAAACCGGCCTGCTGCAGCGACTGACGGATCGCCGGCCCGCGCTCTGGGTGGCGCGGGACGATGACCAGCAGCTGCGGCACGTCCCGCTCCCTGCGCGCCTCGGCCCAGCAATTGGCGATGCGGATCTCCTCATCATCATGGGTCGAGGCGGCCACCAGCGCCGGGCGCCGGAAGGCGAACGGCTCCGGGGGTGGGGTGATCGGCGGGGCCAGTTTCAGGCTGCCGAGGGTGTGCAGACGCTCGGCGGGGACGCCGAAGCCGGCGAAGCGCCGGGCGTCCAGGGTGCTGCGGGCCAGGATGAGATCGACGTGGGCTAGGGCCTTGCCCTGCAGCCGCCGGATCACCGCGGCCCCCTCGACGGTGCGATCGGAGAGCCGGGCGTTGGCCAGCAGCAGCGGGATGCTTCGCCGTGCGGTGGCGGCATAGAGATTCGGCCAGATCTCCGTCTCCAGGATCACCGCCGCGCGCGGCTGGAAGGTGTCCAGAAAGCGGCGCACCGCCCCGGGCCAGTCCAGTGGCAGGTAGGCGTGGCGGGTGGCGGCGGGCAGTACGTGGGCAGCGGTCTCGGCGCCGGTGGCGGTGGCCGTGGTGACCAGCAGTGGCAGCCCGGGTCGGCGCGCGGCGAGGGCGTGGACCAGCGGGGCTGCGGTGCGCACCTCGCCTACCGAGGCGCAGTGCAGCCACAGCGGCTGGTCCGCCTCGGTCAGTCCGTAGTATCCGCGGCGCTCGCGGCGCATGCGGGCGCCGCCGCGCTGGCGAGTGCTGCGCACCAGCCACAGCCAGATCAGCGGTGACAGGCCGTAGAGCAGGGCGGTATAGACGGGTTTGAGCATCGGTTCAGTAGCGCGGGGGCTCACCCTCGGGTCGGGATTTGAAGCGTTTACGTACCCAGAAGTACTGCTCCGGCTGGTGCCGGATCCATCGCTCGATCAGTTGGTTGATGCGCGCGGTGTCGGCGTGGATGTCGCCGCTGGGGAAGGCCTCCAGTGGTGGCTCGAAGACCAGCCGGTAGCGCCCACCCGGCAGCCGCTGCGGGTAGTAGGGCAGCACGATGCAGTCGGTGCGCTCGGCCAGTCGCGCGGTGGCTGGTGTGGTGGCCGCCTGGATGCCGAAAAACGGCGCGAAGATGCCGCCGCGCCGCGGGGCGATGTTCTCGTCCGGCGCGTACCAGATGATGTCGCCGCCCTTGAGCGCGCGGATCATGCCGCGCATGTCTTGGTTGGAGATCACATCCTCGATTCGGCGGCGCCGATTGCGCCGGATCAGGGTGGCCACCAGCGGGTTGCGGTCCTCGCGGTAAAGGGCCTTGAACGGCGTGATCTGACGCACCCGGGCGCCGCTGAGCTCCAGGCCAAGCATGTGGCAGGTCAGCAGCAGGACGCCGCGACCGCTGTCGCGGGCGGCCTCGAGATGCTCTTGGCCGTGGACCTCGAAGAGCTCGGCGATGCGCTCCATGGGCAGCCACCAGCCCATGGCGGTCTCCACTACGCCGATGCCCATCAGCCGGAAGTTCTCCCGGGCGATGGTCTGCCGGCGCTGTGCGGAGAGTTCCGGGAAGCTCAGCTCCAGGTTGCGCAGGGCCAGACGGCGCCGCTCCCCCGCCAGATGCCAGGCGAGTTCGCCGATCGCGGCGCCGATGGCCATGCGCGCCCGGTGGGGCAGGGCCACCACGCCCCGCAGCAGACCCAGCTGCAGCCACACCCCCCAGAAGCGCGGATGGAGGAAGCGCAGCTGCAGCAGGCGGTCGTCCTTCGGGGTGGGCCGGGCCCCGCGGCGCCGGCCCTTGGGGGCGGTCACGGTGTCGCTCAAAGCTTGAATGGGTTCCTCTTGGTCAGGCCGCGCAGCGGCGGTACCGCGGTATCAAAGACGCTCTGGGTGGACCAGGCGTTGGGCCCGGTGCGCGTGATGCGCAGGGCCTCCATCATCGGGCCGCTGCCGACGATGACGAACAGACGCCCGCCGATGGTCAGCGAGCTGTGGAAGCCGTCGTGGAGCTCCGGCAGGGAGCCAGTGACGGCGATCACGTCGTAGTGCTGGCCATCGTGCCAGCCGCTGGCAGCGTCGCCCTGGACCAGCTCGATCTGCTCGCCCAGCCCGGCGGCCCCGAGCCGCTGCTGCGCCTGCCGGTGCAGGTCGGCTTGGAGCTCGACGCTGGTTACGTGGCCGCACAGGTGGGCCAGGCAGGCGGTGACGTAGCCGCTGCCGGTGCCGATCTCCAGCGCCTTCTCGCCCGGGGCCGGGTCCAGTTCCTGGAGCATCCGCCCCTCCAGGCGGGGCTCCATCATGACCTCGCCGTTGCCCAGTGGCAGCTGCAGGTCGCTGTACGCCATCCCGCGCAGGTGCTCCGGCACGAACGCTTCTCGGGGGATCTCCTCCAGCACCTCCAGCACCCGCGGCTCGAGCACGTTCCACGGGCGGATCTGGCGGCGGATCATGTTGTCGCGTGCCGAATCAGTCACGCTTTGTGTCATTATAATCTCCTCCCCTCATCCCTGGAGCGATGGGCAGGGCAATCGTAGGGGGTCTGGTCGGGCGCGGCAAGCACTCCTTGCGTTGGCCGCCGGATGCTGGTATAAAAACCGCCTTTTCCGGCGGCTGCCGGCGAGCTGGGATTGAGGAGCGTAGTTATGTCCAAGGTCTGCCAAGTCACCGGCAAGCGTCCGGGTACGGGAAACAACGTTTCCCACGCCAACAACAAGACGCGCCGGCGTTTTCTGCCCAATCTGCACGATCACCGCTACTGGGTGGAGAGCGAGAATCGCTGGGTACGGCTGCGTGTCTCCGCCAAGGGCATGCGGATCATCGATAAACGCGGCATTGACGCGGTGCTCGCCGACATGCGGGCCCGTGGGGAGAGGGTCTAATGGCCGGGAAGAGCGCACGCGAAAAGATCAAGCTGGTGTCGAGCGCCGGCACGGGCCACTTCTACACCACCGACAAGAACAAGCGGAACACCCCGCACAAGCTTGAGATGAAGAAGTACGATCCGGTGGTGCGCAAGCACGTGACCTACCGCGAGACCAAGCTCAAGTAACACCGACGGCGTCCCCATGCGCCGTGTGGCGAACGGGCCCGGCTGCCTTCGGCACCGGGCCCGTGTCGTTTCGGGGTTCCGATCGCGCTTGACCGGTCCGCCTGGCTCGAAGACCCTTGCAGCCAGCCCCCCAACGCTGCATCGTGGAGAGCCCCTGCCATGTCGGAGGTCTTCCTGGCTCGTCAGCCGGTGTTCGACCGCGAACTGCGAGTCTGCGGCTACGAACTCCTCTACCGCGGCGGGCGCGAGGACTCGGCCCGTTTTGTCGACGGCGACGCCGCCACCGCCACGGTCATCCTCAACGCCTTCATGGAGATCGGGCTCCGCGCGGTCACCGGCGGGCAGCCGGCGTATCTCAACCTCACCCGACGATTCCTCCTGCAGCAGCCCGTCCCGTTCCCGCAGCACGAGGTGGTCCTTGAGGTCCTGGAGGACATTGAGCCGGACGCCGAGCTGAGGGGGGCGCTGTGCCGGCTGTCACGGCAGGGCTACCGCATTGCCCTGGACGACTATTTGCTCGACGGCTCGGGGCGGGAGCGCCTGCTGCCCTGCGTGGACATGGTCAAGGTGGACGTGCTCGGTATGGCGCCGCAGGAGATCGTCCGCCACGCTCGGACTCTGCAGCGCCAGGGGGTGCCCGCCCTGCTCGCCGAGAAGATCGAGAGCCGGGAGGTTATGGAGCTCTGCCGCGCCGCGGGGTTCGATTACTTCCAGGGCTTCTTCCTGTCGCGGCCGTCGACCCTCTCGCGGCGCTCGGTGCCGCACAACCGCCTGCCATTGCTGCGCCTGATCGCCTCGCTGCAGCGCCCGGAGCTGGATGTCCGCGAGATCGAGCGGATCATCGGCCAGGACGTCTCGCTGTCGTACAAGATCCTGCGTTACCTGGCCTCGCCGCTGTTCCCCACGCGGGATATCGACAGCATCCGTGCCGCCGTGCTCTATCTGGGGCGGCGGCAGCTGGCCAACTGGGCCGTGCTGCTGGCCATGACCTCCTACGGCGATCAACCCTCCGAGCGCATCGTGGCCCTACTGGTGCGTGCGCGCACCTGCGAGCAGCTCGTCCGGCACCGCCACGGTGGCTCGGACCCCGGAGCGGCGTTCACCATCGGTCTGTTCTCGGGGCTCGATGCGGTGCTCGATGCGCCGCTGTCGGTCATCTGTGCCGAGTTGCCGCTGAGCACCGAGGTGCGTCAGGCTCTGCTCGAGCTTGAAGGCCCTTACGGCGGCATCCTCGCGGCGGTGCTGGCCCAAGAGCGCGGCGACTGGGAGCGCCTGGCCGGAAGCGGTATCGAGCCGCTGCAGGTCAATCACCACTACCTCGAGGCGCTGCGCTGGGCGGACGCCCAGTGGGCCTGGCTGGCCCATCTCTCCCGGGCCGAGCGCGCCGATCGACTCCCGCCGCGGCGGCGCGGCTCGCCGTCGTCGTCGTGATTCGGGTGGGGACGCCGCGTGCCTGAGCTGCCCGAGGTGGAGACCATCCGCCGTGGCCTGGAGGAGCACCTGGTCGGACGGGCGCTGCAGCGCGTCGTGGTGCGCCAGCCGCGGTTGCGCTATCCCGTCCCGGCCGGGCTGGAGGCCGCTGTTGCCGGCGAGCCGGTGGTGGCCCTGGAACGCCGCGCCAAGTACCTGCTCATCCGCCTCGCCGGTGGCGCCTGGCTGCTGCTGCACTTGGGCATGTCCGGGAGCCTGCGCTTGGTGGCGGCGACCGATGCGCCCGGGCGGCATGACCACGTCGATCTGGTGCTCGACGACGGCCGCGCCCTGCGGCTGACCGACCCGCGGCGTTTCGGCTGCCTGCTCCTCGGCGAGGGCGACCCCGAGGCCCATCGGCTGCTCTCCCGCCTGGGGCCCGAACCGTTGGGGCCGGCGTTCGACGGCGCGTATCTGCACCGCGCCGCCCGGGGGCGCCGGGTGGCGGTGAAGGCCTTCCTGATGGATGCCACCGTGGTGGTCGGGGTCGGGAACATCTACGCCAACGAGGCGCTCTTTCGTGCCGGGATCCGCCCGGATCGCGCCGCCGGGCGCATCGCGCGGGTGCGGTACGAGCGCCTGGCCGGGGCCGTGCGGGAGGTTCTGGAGGCGGCGCTGGCGGCCGGTGGCACCACCCTGCGCGACTTCACCGACGGCGCGGGGCGGCCGGGGTATTTCGCCGTCGATCTGTCGGTCTACGGCGGCTCCAGCTGCCCGTCCTGCGCCAGTGCGCTGCGCCAGCTCCGGGTGGCGCAGCGCGGGACCTGGTTTTGCCCCCGCTGCCAGCGCTGAGCGTGCTCAGAGCGCCGGCTGCCCCAGCCACAGGCCGATGGCGAACAGGGTCATGAACAGCAGGATGATGAACACGTCGCGCAGCATCCGGAACAGGTCGTCGAGCTTGGGGACCGGGGCCCGGACGCCGTAGTCCCGTGGGTCGAGGGTCCCTTCGTCGGCCCGGGCGATGATCTCCCGGGCCAGTTCCCGCGCCCACGGTGGGGTGCGGTCCTGGTCGCGCATGTACAGCCCGAAGAGACGGTCCAGGTCCTCGCGCCTGGCAATGCGCCGGAACTGGTGCCAGTGGGCGAGGGCGAAGAAGTCGTACTCGGAGATCTGCAGCAGCTGTGCCGCCTCGAGCACGCTGTTGTCGTAGACCAGCGGCTTGAACCACGACCAGGCCATGGCGCCCTCCTTTTCGCGGGGTGCGGGTCAGGGAACGCGGCGGACGCGCAGGCGCAGCGCCTCCGCCACGGCCGGGTGGACGAAGCGCGAGACATCGCCGCCCAGGGCGGCGACCTCACGGACCAGGCTCGAGGAGATGAACGCGTACTGCTCCGCCGGGGTGAGGAAGACAGTCTCGACGTCGGCGCGCAGCTGGCGGTTCATGCTTGCCAGCTGGAACTCGTATTCGAAATCGGAGACGGCCCGCAGGCCCCGGACGATGACTTGTGCCTCGTGGTGCGCTACGAAGTCCACCAGCAGGGAGGTGAAGGCCTCCACCTGGACATTGTCGACGCCGGCCAACGCGGTGCGGGCCAGCTCCAGGCGTTCCTCCACGGCGAAGGTGGGGGTCTTCGAGGGGCTGGGGTTGGCGGCAACGCCGACGATCAGGCGGTCGAACAGTCGCGCCCCGCGCTGGATCAGATCGGTGTGCCCGTGGGTGATCGGGTCGAAGGTCCCCGGGTAGATGGCGGTTACGCCCATCAATGGCTCCTCAGTCCTCATCTCGGTTGGTTCCGTCCGCGCGCAGCAGCCGAAAGCGGCAGCGTCCGGCCTGGCCTTCCCGGTGCACGGACCAGCTGGCGGGCAGTTCCGGTGTCGGCGCATTCCGATCGTCTTCAATATAGATCTGCGCCCCGGGCGTCAGCCATCCCGCCGTGGCTAGCCGCTGGCAACACACCTCCAGAAGCCCGCTGCCGTAGGGCGGATCCAGGAAGACGATCTCAAAGGGCGCTGCAGGAGGCCCCTGCAGGTAGTCGGCGCCGTCGGCCACCTCGATGCGGGCGCCCGTCGCCGCCAGGGTGGTGAGGTTGCCCCGCAAGCCGTCGGCGATGCGCCGGTCACGCTCGACCAGGACCACCTCGGCGGCGCCACGCGACAACGCCTCCAGGCCCAGTGCCCCGGTGCCGGCGAACAGGTCCAAGCAGCGCGCCCCCGGCAGCATCGGCGCGAGCCAGTTGAACAGCGTCTCGCGGACCCGGTCGCCGGTCGGCCGGACCCCGGCCTGGGCCGGGATCGGAAGGCGTCGGCCCCGCCACTGCCCGGCGATGATGCGCAGCTCGCTCCCGCGTCGGCGGCTCACGGCGGATCCATCTCCACGTCGGCGTCCTCCACCCCCGGGCCGACCAGGACGGTGACCATCCGCGCCAGGTCCAGCCGCTCGTCCAGGGCCCGGCGGATTGCCTGCTCATCGACGGCCTCCATGCGCGGGATGTAGCGCGCCAGGTGATCGGCGGGCAGGCGGTTGGCCGCCAGGACGCTGAGCTGCCCGGCCAGGGCCGAGTTGTTCGCCACGCTCAGCGGGAAGGCGCCGGTTAGATGGCGCACCGCCGCGTCGATCTCCTCGCTGTCCAGCCCGTCCCGGGCCAGGCGCTCGATCTCCCCGCGCAGCACCTCCAGGGCCTCCTCGCTGCGGCCAGCCTCGACGGTGGAACGGATCAGCCACGGGCCACGCTGCGGCATGATGTTGAGACTCGAGGAAGAGGCGTAGGAGAGGCCGCGCTCTTCGCGCATGCTCTGGTAGAGCCGCGAGACCAGGCCCCCGCCGCCGAGGACGTGATTGGCAACCCGCAGCGGGTACTCCAGCTCCTCCTCGCCGCGGGCGATGGCGGGCAGGCCCATCATCAGCGCGGTCTGCGAGGCGGGGAAGTCGATGCGGACCTCCGTCTCTTTCGGCTCGCTCGGGGGGGCGGGTAGCGAGGGCGCGGGTTCGCCGGCCTCCATGGCGCCGAGGAGCCGGGCGGCCAGCGCTTCGGCCTCCTCGCGGTCGAGATCACCAACGATGGCAACGCTGGCGTTGGCGGCGACGTAGTGCTCCGCGTGGAAGGCCGCCACGCGCGCCGCGTCCAGGCTGTCCAGCCCCGCCTCGGTGCCCGAGGCCGGAGTGGCGTAGGGGTGATCGCCGTACATGGCCGCGTAGAGCGAGCGCAGGGCGATGCGCGAGGCCGACTGCCGCTCGGCCCGCAGGGCCTGCTGCATGCGCCTGCGCTCCCGCTCGACGGCGGCGTCGTCGAAGCTCGGCGCGCCGAGCACTTGCTCGAGCAGCTCCGTTGAGGCGTCCAGGGCAGCGCTTTCGGAGAGGCTGCGCAGATGGACCTCGGCCTGGTGGCGGCCGGCGGAGGTGTTCAGCCGCGCGCCGACATCCTCCAGGCGGCGGGCCAGTTCGCCGGCGTCCATGTCGCCGGCCCCCTGGTTCAGGGTGCGCGCGGTGAGCCCGGCCAGGCCCGGTGTGCCGCGGTCGCGGGCACTGCCGGCGTCAAGGATCACCCGGACGTCCACCATCGGGAGTTCGCGGGCTTCGATGAAGTAGACGGCAGCCCCCTCGCGGCCGTCCCAGCGTTGCACCTCAGGTCCGAACGGCTCGGCCTGCGCGGTCACGGCCAGTAGGGTGGTGGCGGCCGCGGCAGCGGCGCGCAATCGGCACAACAGACGCATCACTCCTCCTCGCCGGGCAGCAGGCGGCCCACGGTGAGCCGTTCCGGTTCCAGGTAGGTGCGGGCGACGCGCTGGATGTCCTCCGGCGTGACCGCGCGCACCCGCTCCTCGAAGCGCTGCGCCTCCTCCCAGCCGATCCCGGTGCTGGCCACTCGGCCCAGGCGCTGGGCGCGCCCCATGGGGGCGTCTTGGGCGTAGACCTCGGCCGCGAGCAGGCGGGTGATGGCGCGCTCGAGTTCCGAGTCCTCCACCGGATCGTCGCGGAGCCGGCGAACCTGCTCGCGCAGGGCGGATTCCAGCTCGTCCAGGTCGTGGCCCTCGGACGGCCTCGCCACCAGCGAGAACAGCGTGTCGAGGCGTGCTACCGGGGAGTAGCCGACTGAGGCGCTGGTCGCCAGGCCGGGGCCGCGCACCAGTTCCTCGGGCAGCCGGGCGGAGCGTCCGCCATCGAGCAGCTCGGCGGCGAGCAGCAGGGCGTAGGCGTCGCTGGGCTCGGCCGCCGTGGCCAGCGAGGGGACGTTGTAGCCGAGGAAGAGCAGCGGCACGCGGGCATCCTCGAAGCGCACCTCGATGCGCCGCTCACCGGGGCCGGTCGCGATCTCGCGCCCTTCCGGCGGCGGCTCGACCTCGCCCGCGGGGACCGCGCCGAAGTGGCGCTCGGCCAGCTCGAAGACCCGCTCGGGTTCCACGGCACCGACCACCACCAGGGTGGCGTTGCCCGGCGTGTACCAACGCTGATACCAGGCCTCGAGCTCCTCGAGACGCAGGCGTTCCAGGTCTTTGCGCCAGCCGATGATCGGGTGGCGATACGGGCTGGCCATGTGCGCGGTGGCGGTGAAGCGCTCGAAGGCCCGGGCCTCGGGCGGGTCGTCCACGCGCTGGCGGCGCTCCTCATGGATGACCTGCATCTCGCGCTGGAACTCCTCAGGGTCGAAGACCAGCCGGTGCATGCGCTCGGCCTCGAGCTCCATGGCCAGTTCCAGGCGGTCGGCGGCCAGCAGCTGGAAGTAACCGGTGAAGTCGCGGGCGGTGAAGGCGTTGGTCCGCCCGCCCTCGCGGGCGATTAGACGTGCAAACTCGCCGGTCCCGCGCACCTCAGTGCCCTTGAACATCATGTGTTCGACGGCGTGGGAGATGCCGGTGATCGGTCGATGCTCGTGTCCGGAGCCGACGTGATACCAGAGCATCGAGGCGACCACGCCGCCGCGGTGGTCCTCCTGAACAAGGACGGTCAGGCCGTTGTCCAGCTCGTGGTGGTGGATCCGGTCCGCCGCCGCGGCGGACGCCAGGCCGAAGAGTAGGAGGGTGGTGAGCAGTCTGTGCAGGGCCATGGCTCCTCTGGGTCGGGTCGCCGCCGGGTTCCGATCCAATGGTAGGATACCCGACAGCACAAGTCGCGGGCGGCCGTTGCCCATCGAACCCCGCGGCATCCCTGAGACCACAATCGTGCCGAAGGCCATGAGCGAAAGCGAGAAGACCGAGAAGCGCCCCGGGTTGATGGGGCGGCTGCGCAACGGGCTGCGGCGCACCCGCAGCGGGCTCACCGAAGGGCTTGCGACGCTGTTCGTCGGCCGCCGTGAACTCGACGACGAACTGCTCGAGGAACTCGAGATGCGGCTGCTCCAGGCCGACGTGGGCATGGAGGCGACGCAGAAGGTGCTCGATGGGCTGGTCGAGCGCCTCGGCGGCTCCGCGGGTGGCTCCGGCGAGACGGTGCTCGAGGCCCTGCGCGGCGAGATCGTCAAGGTGCTTCAGCCGGTGGAGCAGCCGCTGCAGGTCGATCCGGCCAAGCGCCCTTACGTCATCCTCACGGTCGGGGTCAACGGCGCCGGCAAGACCACCACCATCGGCAAGCTGGCGGCCCGCTTCCAGAGCGAGGGGCAGTCGGTGATGGTCGCCGCCGGGGATACCTTCCGGGCTGCTGCGGTGGATCAGCTCCAGCAGTGGGGCGAGCGGGTTGGCTGCCCGGTCATCGCCCAGCCCACCGGCTCGGATCCGGCCTCCGTGGTCTACGACGCCCACCAGGCGGCGCGGGCCCGGGGTGTGGATGTGCTCATCGCCGACACCGCCGGTCGCCTGCACACCCAGGACAACCTGATGGAGGAGCTGCGCAAGATCCGCCGCGTGCTCGGCCGTCAGGACAATGAGGCGCCCCACGAGACCCTGTTGGTCCTCGACGGCGGGAATGGCCAGAACGCCCTGGCCCAGGCCGAGCAGTTCGGCCGGGCGGTGGATGTCACCGGCCTGGCCGTGACCAAGCTGGACGGTACCGCCCGCGGTGGCGTGCTGCTGGCGCTGGCCGAGCGGCTGCAGGTGCCGGTGCGCTATATCGGCGTCGGCGAGAGGGTTGAGGACCTGCGCACCTTCCGCGCGGCCGATTTTGCGGAGGCGCTGACCGCGGAATGATCCACTTCGACCGGGTCAGCAAGCGCTACCCGCGCGCTGGCCAGGACGGCTTGCGCGGCGTCAGCCTGGAGATCGGGCAGGGGGAGCTGGTCTTCATCACCGGTCACTCCGGCGCTGGCAAGAGCACCTTGCTGCGCCTGATCCCCCGCCTGGAGCAGCCCAGCGGAGGACGGGTGGTGGTCGCCGGCGTCGATGTGGGCCAGCTGCCCCGGCGCAGGATCCCGCTGCTGCGCCAGCGGGTCGGGGTCACCTTTCAGGATCACCGTCTGTTGGCCGACCGCAGCGTCTTCGGCAACGTCGCCCTGCCCCTGGAGATCGCGGGCGTGCCCCGCCGCGAGGCGGCGCGCCGGGTCCGGGCGGCCCTGGATAAGGTCGGCCTCCTGCACAAGGAGTCGAGCGCTCCTGAAGCCCTCTCCGGTGGCGAACAGCAGCGGGTGGGCATCGCCCGCGCGGTGGTCAACCGGCCCCCGGTGCTGCTGGCCGACGAGCCCACCGGCAATTTGGACCCGGGACTCTCCGAGGAGATCATGCGGTTGTTTACCTCGTTCGTGAGCATCGGCACCACGGTGCTGATCGCCAGCCACGACCTGGAGCTGGTCGAGCGCCTCGGCCGCCGCACCCTGACCCTGCGCCAGGGCGAGCTGGTCGGTGACCGGCCGGCCCGCGAGGCAGCCTGATGGCGCGTCGTCCAGAGCGCGGGGCGACGCCCCGGCGTCGCCAGAGCCGGGCCGAGGCACGCGCGCAGCGCAAGGCGGTGCGTGCCAGCCGGCGCAGTGACGCCGGTGCCGGCGCACAGCTGCTGGCGGGCCCCTTGCTCTATCTGTTTCGCCATGCTCAGGCGTTGACGGCGGCGCTGCAGCGGACCCAGGGGGCGCCCCTGCACAGCCTGCTGACCAGCGCCGTGGTGGGGATCGCCCTGGCGCTGCCGGCGGCCTTCATGCTCAGTCTGGAAAATGCCGAGCGCGTGGCCGGCGGCTGGGAAGACGGGGCGCCGCAGATCTCGCTTTTCCTGGCCCGCGATGCCGGGCCGGAGACTCTGCGTGAGCAGGCCGAGGCGGCGGCCGAACGCTCGGGCGTGACCGGCGTGGAGCCGGTGACACCGGATGCGGCGCTGGAGGAGTTTCGGGCCGGCACCGACTTCGATGCCGCGCTGGAGTTGCTTGACGAGAACCCGCTACCGCCGGTGCTCGTGGTGACCGCTGACCGCGGCCTCGATCCCGGGGCGGTGGCCGAGCTGGCCGAGTCGCTGGCCGACGACCCGGCCGTGGTGCGCATGCGCCTCGACCAGGAGTGGGTGGAGCGTCTGCACGCCATGATGACCCTGGCCGAGCGGGCGCTCTGGTCGGTCGGGGTGCTGCTGGCGCTGGCGGTGATCCTGGTCATCGGCAACACCATCCGCCTCACCATCGAGAGCCGGCGCCACGAGATCGAGATCATCAAGCTCATCGGCGGGGGGGACGGTTTCGTGCGCCGGCCGTTCCTCTACGAGGGCCTCGGCTACGGAGTGCTCGGCGGGGTGCTGGCCTGGGTGCTCACCGAACTCGGTCGTTGGGCCCTGGCCGGGCCGGCCAGCCGGCTGGCGGCCGCCTACGGCACCGAGTTCACCCTCAGTGGGCTGGGGCTGGCCAACGGCCTGCTCCTGCTGCTCGGCGGCGCCGTCCTCGGCGTACTGGGGGCGTGGACCGCCGTGGCCCGCCACCTGAGCGCCATCGAACCGCGGTGAATCGTCATGGCCCGCTGAATGCTTTATAATATGCGGCATCCGGTCGCGGGGCCGTCCCTTGAAATCCTCCGGTCCCGACCCCAGTTGCCCCAAAAATGGTGCGGGCAGCGAAACCCGGCAAAACAAAAGAGGAGACTCGGTCAGGTTGGAGGAGAAGGCGCGTATGAGCACGGCACTGGTTACGGCGGGTAACGCGAATCTGCCGCTGCCGACGAGCAGCGAAGACGCGTACATCCAGGCGGTGAGCCAGATCCCGGTGCTTGATGCCGACGAGGAGTACGAGCTGGCGCGGCGCTGCCAGTACGAAGGGGATCTCGAAGCAGCGCGGCAGCTGGTGCTCTCGCACCTTCGCTTCGTCGTCCACGTGGCCCGGGGTTACCGGGGCTACGGATTGGCCCTCGGCGACCTGATCCAGGAGGGCAACATTGGCCTGATGAAGGCCGTCAAGCGCTTCGATCCGGACGTCGGTGTCCGCCTGGTCTCCTTCGCGGTCCACTGGATCCGGGCCGAGATCCACGAGTTCATCCTGCGCAACTGGCGCATCGTCAAGGTGGCCACCACCAAGGCGCAGCGCAAGCTGTTCTTCAACCTGCGCGGTGCCAAGAAGCGGCTGGGCTGGATGAACCGCGACGAGGTCAATGCGGTGGCCCGTGATCTCGGCGTGCAGCCGGAGACGGTCCTCGAGATGGAGTCGCGCCTCTCGGGGCAGGACCTCGGCTTCGACCCGCTGGTCTCCGAGGACGAGGAGGAGCAGGTGCGTGCCCCGGTGGCCTACCTGGAGGACCGCCGCTTCGACCCGGCCGAGGTGGTCGAGAGCAGCGACTGGGGGACCCACCAGGACGACACCCTGCATCAGGCGCTGGCGCAGCTCGACGAGCGCAGCCGGCACATCCTGCGTGCCCGCTGGCTGGAGGAGGAGCGCCAGACCCTGCAGGAACTGGCCGACCACTACGGCGTGTCCGCCGAGCGCATCCGTCAGCTCGAAAAGAACGCCATCGGCAAGCTGCGCGGGGCGGTCAGCGCCTGAGCCGTCGAGCTCCGGAGCCTCCCGCCCCGCGGCACCTCGTCCATCCGCTAAAGCACACCCCGCTCGGCGAGGGAGACCGGCTCGCCGTCCCCTACCACGAAGTGATCCAGTAGACGGACGTCCACCAGTCCCAGGGCCTCGCGCAGGCGGTGCGTCAGGGCTTCGTCCGCCGCGCTCGGCTCGGCGACGCCCGAGGGGTGGTTGTGGGCGACGATCACCGCTGCCGCGTTATGGGCCAGGGCGCGTCGCACCAGCTCGCGCGGATAGACGCTGGCGCCGTCGATGGTCCCGCGGAAGAGTTCCTCGTAGCCGATCACCCGGTGGCGGTTGTCCAGGAACAGCCCGCCGAAGACCTCGCTGGGGTGGTCGCGCAGCAGTGCGGTGAGGTAGGTGCGCGTCTGCGCCGGGCTGCTGAGGGTGGGGCCACGCTGTAACGCTTGGCCCAAGTGGCGCCGGGCGATCTCCAAGGCCGCCTGCATCTGCGCGTACTTGGCGTCGCCCAGTCCGGGCCGGGCGGCGAAGGTCTCGCGATCGGCCTCGAGCAGGCCGCGCAGGCCGCTGAACGCAGCGAGCAGCTCGCGGGCCAGCTCCACCGCGGACTGGCCGCGGCGCCCGGTGCGCAGGAAAATGGCGAGCAGCTCCGCATCCGAAAGCGCCTGGGGTCCGCGCTGGATGAGCCGCTCGCGGGGCCGCTCGTCCCGCGGCCACGAACGGATCGACATGACACTGCCCTCCCTGGCGGCGTCGTGTGAACGAATTGTCGGCGGGCGCCGCCGCGGCGCGGCGACGCCCCCGCGGCTATTCCGCTGCCCAGTTGTCGCGTACGCGCTTGAGGCGCCGCGCCTGGTAGCGGTTGATGTTGGCCGTCATCATGAAGATCGCCACGATGAAAAGCACCGGGAAGGCCAGGGCGATGGCCAGCTGGTGGGCGCCGACCAGATGCAGGCCCAGCAGGACCACCATGGCCGCCGCCGGTGCGCCGATCAGGCGCACCATCGCCGCGGACTCCGTGCGCTTGATGTGGGCATCCAGTTCCTCGTAGCTGTCGAAGGCGTTCTCGTCCGTCGCCCCGAACATTCGCCCCAGGGCGCTGCCTTCGGCCTCCTGCCCTTGTGCGGGCGCGGTGCCGACCTCCGGTGAATGGTCGTCGTGTTGGGTCTGCTCAGCGTGCGCGTGCTCTCGACTCATGGTGCCTCCTCGGGTTAATCCCCTGTCCCCACTGGGATGACACTATAGAATGCGGGTCGGGATTCAACCCCGCCCGCTAGCGGTGTAGCGCAGTAGCGCGCTGGCTGCACGGATCTGCGACAATACGCGTATGTCTTTGCCGAGCCGAACCATCCGCATCCTGCTCGTGGTGAGCGGCGGGATCGCCGCTTACAAGGCCGCCGAGTTGGTCCGCGAACTGCGCCGCGGCGGCGCCGAAGTGCGTGTGGCGATGACCGCCGCCGCGCAGCGCTTCATCACGCCGCTGACCTTTCAGGCCCTTTCCGGTCAGCGCGTCCACACGGATCTGCTCGACGCGGAGGCCGAGGCGGCCATGGGCCACATCGAGCTGGCGCGCTGGCCCGATCGCATCGTCGTCGCGCCGGCCACCGCCGATTTCCTGGCGCGACTAGCTCAGGGGCGGGCAGACGACCTGCCGGCGGCGCTGTGCCTGGCCACCCGTGCGCCGATCACCGTGGCCCCGGCCATGAACAACGTCATGTGGGAGGCGGTGCCGACCCGCGAGAACCTGGCGGTGCTGCATCGCCGGGGCGTGGCGTGCATCGGCCCCGAGTACGGCGAGCAGGCCTGCGGTGAGTTCGGCGAGGGGCGCATGTCCGATCCGGCGCGCATCGCCGCGGCGTTGCTCGATGCCGGCGGTGCCCCGGGGGGCGCGTGGGCCGGGCGCACCGTGTTGATCACCGCCGGCCCGACCCGCGAGCCCCTGGATCCGGTGCGCTACCTGACCAACCGCAGCTCCGGGCGGATGGGCTTCGCGCTGGCGGCGGCCGCCCGCGAGGCTGGAGCCCGGGTGATCCTGGTTGCCGGGCCCGCCGCCCTGGCCACGCCGCCGGGCGTGGAGCGTATCGATGTCGAACGCGCCGGGCAGATGTACGACGCTGTGCTCGGCCGGATCGACGAGGCGGACTGCTTCATCGCCGCCGCTGCGGTGAGCGACTACCGGCCCGAGCACGAGGCGCCCGAGAAGATCAAGAAAGGCGGTGACGCGCTGACCCTGGCCCTGGAGCCGACGCCGGATACCCTGCGCGCCGTGGCGGCGCGCAGGCCGCGCCCCTTCGTGGTGGGGTTTGCCGCGGAGACCGAGCGCGTTGCTGAATACGCCCGGCGTAAGCTCAACAACAAGGACCTCGACCTGATCGCCGCCAACCGCGTCGGTCCGGGGCAGGGGTTCGATACCGACCACAACGCCCTGGAAGTCCTCTGGCCCGACGGCGGCGTCGCCCTGGCCGAGCAGCCCAAGACGGCCCTTGCCCGGGAGCTGCTGCAGATCGTGGCCGAGCGCGCCGGGTTCGCGGAGGCAGCGAGGAGCACCCATGCACCGTAAGATCGAAGCACGCATCGTCGACGCACGCCTCGGCAGCGAGATCCCGCTGCCCGATTACGCCACCGACGGTTCGGCGGCCATCGATCTGCGCGCCTGCCTGTCCGAGCCGTTGGTGCTCGAGCCGGGCGGGCGGCAGCTGATCGGCACCGGGCTGGCCGTGAACATCCACGACCCGGGCCTGGTCGGCGTCGTGGCCTCGCGCTCGGGGCTATCGCTCAAGCACGGTCTGCGTGTGGCCCAGGGTATCGGGGTCATCGATTCCGACTACCATGGGGAGATCGGGGTGATCCTTGCCCACGACGGGACCGAGCCGTATACGATCACGCCGGGGGAGCGCATCGCGCAGCTGCTCTTCCAGCCGGTGGTGCAGGTTACGCTGGATTACGTCTCGGGCTTTTCCGCCACCACCGAGCGAGGTGAGGGTGGCTTCGGCCACAGCGGTACGCTATGACGCGGGGGCATCCCCGCAGGATGACGATGACAAGGAGGCGCCCGTGAACGCAGCGCAGGTACCCGCATCGATCTTTCGTGCCTACGACGTCCGCGGCGTGGTGGGCGAGACCCTGGATGCCGACATCGTCCGCTGGGTGGGCCGGGCAGTGGGCAGCGAGGCGCGCGAACGCGGTGTCCGCCGCCTGGTGGTCGGCCGCGATGGCCGCCACTCCAGCGCCGAGCTGGCCGCGGCGGTGGCGGCCGGCATGAACGACGCCGGCTGCGACGTCATCGACATCGGCCAGGCCCCCACCCCGGTCATGTACTTCGCCACCCACGAGCTGGAGACCGGCTCCGGGGTGATGATCACCGGCAGCCACAACCCGCCGGAATACAACGGCCTGAAGATCATGGTCGCCGGCGACACCCTCTCCGGTGAGGCCATCACGGCGCTCTACCGGCGCATACAGGACGGCTGCCTGGCCGAGGGCGAGGGTTGCGTGGAGACACGCACGGACCTGGTGGAACGCTACCTGGCGCGCATCGCGGGCGACATCCGCCCGGCGCGGCCGCTGCGCCTGGTCCTGGATGCCGGCAACGGGGTGGCCGGGGCGGTGGCGCCGCGCCTCTTCGAGGCCCTCGGCTGCCAGGTCGAGGCGCTCTTCTGCGAGGTCGACGGCGATTTCCCCAACCACCACCCGGACCCGGCGGAGCCGCACAACCTGGAGACGCTCATCGCCCGCGTCCGTGACAGCGGTGCCGATCTCGGGCTGGCCTTCGACGGCGACGGGGATCGCCTCGGCGTCGTCGACTCGGCGGGGAACATCATCTGGCCCGACCGCCAGCTGATGCTCTACGCCCGCGACGTGCTCAGCCGTCGCCCCGGTGAGCCAGTGGTCTTCGACGTTAAATGCAGCATGCACCTCAAGCACGTCATCGAGGCGGCCGGCGGGCGGCCGCAGATGTCGCGCACCGGGCACTCGCTGATCAAGGCCACCCTGCGCGAGAGCGGTGCGCCCCTGGCCGGCGAGATGAGCGGCCACACCTTTTTCGCCGAGCGCTGGTACGGCTTTGACGACGGGCTCTACACCGGTGCCCGGCTGGTGGAGATCGTCGCCGCCGATGGCCGACCCAGTGCCGAGGTCTTCGCCGAGCTGCCTGAGGGGGTGTCCACGCCCGAGCTCAAGGTCCACATCCAGGAGGGCGAGCAGGCCGAGCTCATGGATGCGCTGGTGGCGGAGGGGCGGCAGCGCTTCACCGAGGCCACCATCCACACCATCGACGGTATCCGCGTGGAGTGGCCCGATGGCTGGGGGCTGATCCGCGCCTCCAACACCACGCCGGTGCTGGTGGTGCGCTTCGAGGCCAACGACGCCGACGGCCTGGCCCGTATCCGCGAGGCCTTCGAGGCCCTGCTTGCCAGCGTGCGCCCCGGCCTGGCCATCCCTGCACCCTGACCCAGCAATCCGCACCCTGAATTCAATATGACCGAACACCCCATCGATCCCGATCTCACCGCCCAGGTCCTGGTCGAGGCCCTGCCCTACATCCGCCGCTTCCGCGGGCAGACCATCGTCGTCAAGTTCGGCGGCAATGCCATGGTGGACGAGGCGCTGAAGGTGGCCTTCGCGCGGGATATCGTGCTCATGCGCCTGGTCGGCTTCCGCGTCGTCGTGGTTCACGGTGGCGGCCCGCAGATCGGCAACCTGCTCGATCGCATCGGCAAGGAGACCGAGTTCGTCCAGGGCATGCGGGTCACCGACGCCGAGACCATGGACGTGGTGGAGATGGTCCTCGGTGGCCTGGTGAACAAGGAGATCGTCAATCTGATCAGCGCCCAGGGTGGCCGTGCCGTGGGGCTGACCGGCAAGGACGGTGGCCTGATCCGGGCCCGCAAGCTCGAGGTGGAACAGCCCGGGCCCGAGAACCAGGTCCCCGAGATCATCGATATCGGCCACGTCGGCGAGGTCGATCACATCGACCCGGCGGTGGTGGAGATGCTCGACTCCGGGGAGTTCATCCCGGTGGTCGCGCCCATCGGCGTCGATGAGCGCGGAACGTCCTACAACATCAACGCGGACCTGGTCGCCGGCCGGATCGCCGAGGTCCTCGACGCCGAGAAGCTCCTGCTGCTGACCAATACCCCCGGCGTGCTCGATGGCGCAGGCAATCTGCTCACCGGGTTGAGCCCCGAGCGGGTCGACGGCCTGATCGCCGACGGCACCATCGCCGGCGGCATGCTGCCCAAGATCCGCTGCGCCCTGGACGCCGTGGCCGGCGGCGTGCGCAACGCCCATATCATCGATGGCCGCGTCCCCCACGCGGTGTTGCTCGAACTGTTCACCGACAAGGGCGTGGGCACGCTGATCCGGCGCCAGCCCGACTAGCCCGTTCGCGCGGGGCCCGCGCCGCGGTCGCGCAGCCCCCAGATCCAGTACCCGGCCAGGCCGAGCATGGCGGCCAGGGAGGCCACGTAGGCCTCCCAGCCCAGGCCGTGGTAGAGGTAGCCCGGCAGCCACGAGCCCACCGCGCCGCCGGCGTAGTAGAAGGCGATGTAGAGGCCGTTGACTACGCCGGTCTCGCCCTCCACCTCCTGGTTGAGGTACCCCGGTGCCAGGGCGTGAAGCAGGAACATCCCGGCGCAGAAGACGAACATCCCCGCGAAGATCACCACCAGCCACGGTCCGAGGAACATCGCCAGCGAGGCGGCGAAGATGGCGATGCCCAGCAGCATGGTGTTGACCACGCCGCCGATGCGATCGGCCACGCGCAGGGCGCTGAGTGCCGTGACCACCCCCATGAGGTAGCCCGTGTACATCAGCGCGATGCCCAGATCGCTGAGCCCGGTCTCGAGCTCCACCAGGCGGAAGGGTAGGAAGGTGAGCAGCGATAGGAAGACGAAGAAGGCACAGAAGATGGCGCCGTAGACCCGCAGCGCCCGGGGCTGACGCAGGATCTGGCCGACGGCGCGGCGGTCCAGGCGGCCGAAGCCAGCCTGCGGATCGGCGTCCAGACGCAGCAGCAGGGCGGTGCACAGCAGCTGCGCTACGCCGAAGAGCAGGAAGGCGGCCTCCCAGCTCGCGGCGGTGGTCACCGCGCCGGCGATGGCCCGACCCAGGAAGCCGCCCAGCACCGTGGCCGCCACGTAGCCGGCCATCACCCGCGTGGTCCGCCCCGGGGCGGCGCTGGCGGCCAGGTAGGTCATCAGCGCGGTGAGGATGGCCGGGATCAGCAGGCCCTGAACCAGGCGCAGCCCGAGGAGGATCTCAAAGCTTGGCGCCATGGCCACCGCCAGCTGGGTCACGGCCAGCAGCCCCGAGGCCACCACCAGCATCTGTCGCGACGATACGCGCTGGAGCACGAAGCCGTAGGCGATGGGCGCAATGGCCAACGGCAGCAGCGTGGCGGTGAGCAGCAGCGAGGCCTTCGGCTCGCTCACCGAGAAAGCGGCCTGGAGCGTCGGCAGCAGCGGCTGCGGGGCGTGGATGGCCGAGAAGGCGAGGACCGTGCAGTAGATGGTGATCAGCAGCTGGGCAATGGGCATGGACGGGCTGAGGGTGGCTTTCGGGACGGGAACGGGTGCGCCGGCTAATGCTCGGCGCGGTGGAAGAGGGCGTAGAGCACGGGCACGACCCCGAGGATGAGGATCGTGCCGAAGGCCAGGCCGGACATCACCGCGATGGCCATGGGCGCCCAGAAAGGCCCGGAGAGAGCCAGTGGGATCATCCCCAGAATGGTGGTGGCTGCGGTGAGCAGCACCGGGCGCATGCGCCCGACACCGGCCTCCATGATAGCCGGCTGCACGGCCATGCCATCATCGCGGTGCAGGCGTATCTGCTCGACCAGGACAATGGCGTTGCGGATGAGCATGCCGGCCAGGCTCATGGCGCCGAGCAGGGCGATGAAGCCGAATGGCTGGCGGAAGGCGAGCAGACCGGCGACCACCCCGATCAGCCCCAGCGGCACGGTCAGGGCCACCACGGCGGCATCGCGTAGGCTGTTGAACTGCGCGACCAGCAGCAGGGCCATGACCGCCAGCACCAGCGGAACAAAGGCCAGCACATCGGCCCGTGCCTCCCAAGAGGCCTCGGCCTCGCCGCCCCAGGAGAGCTCCAGGCCAGGGGGCAGGTCCAGCTCGGCGAGTTCCGGGTCGAGGCGGGCCACTAGCCCTTCGGCGGTGGCCCCCTCGGCCAGGTCCGTCTGGACGGTCACCGTCGGCACCCGGTCCTGGCGCCAGATGCTGCGCTCTTCCCAGGCCGGCTCCAGGTTCGCCACCTGGCGCAGCGGGACCGGCTGCTCGGCGTCCCGCGGCCAGATCTCCAGGGTATCGAGCCGCGACAGGTCACCGCGTTCGGCCTCGGGCAAATACCAGTGGATCGGCAGGTGGCGGTCCCCGTCGATGAGCACACCGATGGGGCCGTCGTCGTAGGCCATCTCCAGGGTCTCGGCTACCTCGGCCGAGGAGAGCCCGGCGGCGCGGGCCCGTTCCTGGTCGACCTCGACATCCAGCGACACCGCCTTCTGGCGCCAGTTGTGCCGGGTGCCTTCGGTTTCCGGCTGGGCCGCCAGCCAGTCGCGCAGCTCCTCGGCTACCCGGCGCAGCTCCGCGTGATCACGCGGACCGGCCACGCGTAGCTCCACCGGGTAGCGCACCGGATCGCCCAGCATCATCGGCCGCACCCGCGGCTGTGCGTCGGCGAAGCGGCCCTCGAGCCAGTCGCGCACATCGTCGATCACCGCATCCAGGTCGCTGCCCGGTTCGGTGCCCACCAGCAGCTGGGCGTAGGCCGGGTTGGGCAGCTCCGGGATCATCGGCAGGTAGAAGCGCGGAGCCCCCTCGCCGATGAAGGTGGTCACCCGAGCGACGTCGTCGTGCTCGCGCAGGAAGGCCTCGATGTGCTCGGTGTCGGCGGCCACCGCCTCGATGCGCGTGCCCTCGCTGCGCCAGTGGTCGATGAGGAACTGGTCCCGGTCGGCGGCGGGAAAGAAGATCCGCGGCACCAGGGTGAATGCGGCCACCGCGATGCCCACTACCAGCAGGACGACGATCAGGCTGCTGGCGCGGTAGTGCAGCATCGTACCCAGAGCCCGCCGGTAGGTGCGGTGCCAGACGGTGTCGTGGGGATCCCCTGCCTCGCCCTCGGCCGGTGCGGGCAGGAAGCGGTAAGCCAGCAGCGTGGTGAAGGTCACCGCCAGGATCCAGCTCAGGCCCAGGGCGAAGGCCACCACCCAGAACAGCGAGCTGGTGAACTCGCCCACTGCCGTCGGCGTGAAGCTGATCGGCGAGAAGGCCAGTGCGGCGATGGCCGTGCCGATCAGCAGCGGCACGGCGGTCTCGCTGACCGCCTGTCGCGCCGCCCGGGCGCGCTCGACGCCGCGCTGGATGCGGGTCATGGTCAGCTCGGCGACCACGATGGCGTTGTCGACCAGCATGCCCAGGACCACGATCAGCGCCCCCAGCGAGACGCGGTGCAGGTCGATGCCGGTGACCCACATCACCAGGAAGGTGCCGAGGATGGTCAGTGGTACGCCGGCGCCGACGATCACTCCGGTGCGCCAGCCCAAGGCGATCAGCAGGACGGCCAGGACGATGGCCACGGCAGTGGCCAGGTTGGTGACGAACTCGGTGATCGCCTCGCGGACCGTCTCAGCCTGGTCGTTGACGGTGTGCAGCGCCATGCCCACCGGGCGGTCGTGCTCAAGCTCGGCCAGGCGCTGTTCGATGCGTTCGCCGAGCTCGACCACGTTGGTCCCTGGAGCCGGCGAGACCCCCAGCGCTACGCCCGGTTCGCCGTCATGGCGGAACACGCGCTCGGGAGGATCGGCGAAACCGCGGCGGACATCGGCGATGTCGCGCAGGTAGATGCGCTCGTCGGTCTCCGGGTTACGGATGGACAGCGACCGCACATCCTCGACGCTGTCGAAGGCCCCCGAGACGAACAGCCCAACCCGATCGTCGTCGAGATCGATCGCGCCCGCCGGCGCGACCACGTTCTGCCGTTGCAGGGTCTCGGCGATCTGCCCGGGGTGTAGGTTGAGAGCCGACAGGCGCTCGCGGCTGATCTCGATGAAGATTCGCTCGCCCTGGCGGCCGAAGAGCTCTGCCCGGGCCACGCCGGGGACGCGCAACAGCTCGCGGCGCAACTCATCGGCATAGTCGTCGATCTCGCGTAGGCCGTAGCCCTCGCCGGTGACCGCATAGAGCAGGCCGAAGACGTCGCCGTAGTCGTCGTCGACCACCGGTCCGCGCACCTCGTCCGGCAGCTCGCGGGAAGCCCGCTGGACCTTCTTGTTCAGCTCGTCCCAGATCTGGCGCAGCCGTGCCCCGGAGTAGCGCTCATCCACGTCGACATAGATGACCACCTCGCCGTCGCGGCTGATCGACTCGATCTCTTCGAGTTCCTCGAGCTGCTGGATGTGACGCTCGAGGACCTCGGTGACCTCCGCCTCCACCCGCTGCGCCCGCGCGCCGGGGTATTCGGCCTGGACCAGGGCGGTGTGGATGGTGAAGTCGGGGTCCTCGAGCTGCCCCAGTTGGCCGTAGGCCCAGATGCCGGAGAGCCCGAGCAGCACCGTGGCGAAGACGATCAGCCGGGCATGCGCCAGGCTCCAGCCGCCGATGCTCACGGCGCCTCCGCATCCATCCGCCGGGTGGGCTGACCCTCGGCCAGGTGGTGGACGCCGGCGGTCACCACCTCGTCGCCGGTCTCCAAGCCGTCACCGACCAGAGCGCTGCCCCGATCCAGGGCGAGCAGCTCCACGGCCTGGCGCCGGACCCGGTGGTCCTCGCCGCGCAGCCAGACGTGGGGCTCGCCGTCGTGCTTGTGGACGGCGGTCAGTGGGACGCGGAACCCCTCGCCGGGGCCGAGGTCAGCGCGGAAGACCGCCTCGGCGGTCATCCCGGGCAGCACCCGGTCGTCGGGGTCGGCCAGGGTGACCTGAACCGGGTAGGTCTGGCGCTCGGGGAGCACGTCGACCCCGACGGTGCGGATCCGCCCCGGGAAGACCGCGTTGAGGGCCGGGACGTGCACCTGCACCTGCTGCAGGTGCTCCCGGTAGACCATGAACTCCTCGGGGATGCCGACCTCGACCTCCAGCTGCGAGAGGTCCTCAAGGAGGTAGACCGGCTCCTGGGGCGGCACGGCCTCGTAGGCGTCAAAGCGGCGCTCGGCGACCGCCCCTTCGAACGGGGCCCTCAGCCGGGTGTACGCGAGCCGGTCGCGGGCGAGGGCCAGGCCGGCCTGCAGCGAGGCGGCTTCGGCGCGGGCCTCGTCACGCTGGCGGGCGGCCTGGTCGTACTCGGACTGGGTGATGGCCTCCTCCTCGACCAGCTGTGCGGCGCGCAGGTACTCGGTGGCCGCGTAGGCCTGCCGGGCGCGGGCCGCCTCGAGCTGTGCCTCCAGCTCCTCGACCTCGCGGGCGTGGTCGGAGTCGTCCAGCTCGGCAAGGCGCTCGCCGGCGGCCACGCGGTCACCCACATCGGCGTGGATGGTATCCAGCTCGCCACCTACGCGGAACGACACCCAGGCCCGGTGCTGCGCCTCGACGCGGCCGGTGAAGCGCCGTTCGGCGAGGCGGCCGGGATCCTCCAGGACCAGGGTCTGGACCGGGCGCGGCCGCTCCTCGGGGGGCTGCTCGGTACCCGGATCGCCGCAGCCGGTGACCAGGGCCAGGCCGGTGACCAGCAGGGTCACCGTCCGCAGCAGCGGCGCGGGCGCATGGTGGGGCCGCACGTCCATGGCGTTCCTTGAAGGTGATGGGGGGTTCAGGCACTCCACCTATCGTATCCAGCCGGGCCGAGCAGCGCCAGCCGGCGGCGCGGCTACGCCGCGCCGTAGCGGCTCCGATACTGGCGGATGGCGTCCAGGGTCTCGCCCTTGCCGCCGTGCTCGGCCAGGTAGGTTTCCAGGTGATCCAGGGTGATGATCGGGACCACCGGGGCGCCCAGGGCCTGTTCGACCTCGTGGACGGCGGAGACCTGGTTGGCGCCGCGCTCCTTGCGGTCGAGCGCGATGGCCACCGCGGCCACGCGGCCGCCCTCGGCGGTGATCAGCTCGGCGGCCTCGCGGATGGATCCGCCCGATGAGATCACGTCGTCGACGATCACGGCGCGCCGACCATCCACCGGTGCACCCACCAGCCGTCCCCCCTCGCCGTGGTCCTTGGCCTCCTTGCGATCGAAGGCGTAGGGGACGTCGCGGCTGCGCGTCTCGGCCAACGCCATGCTGAGCGCCGTTGCCAGCGGGATGCCCTTGTAGGCGGGGCCGAAGACCAGGTCGAAGTCAACCTGTGCCCTCGCCAGGGCCTCCACGTAGCAGCGGCCGAGCCTGCTCAGGGCCTCGCCGCTGTTGAACAGCCCGGTATTGAAGAAGTAGGGGCTCTCGCGGCCGGATTTCAGCGTGAAGCGCCCGAAGCGCAGCACCCCGCGGTCGAGGGCGAAGCGGATGAACTCTTCCTGGTAATCGTACATGGCGGTCTATCCCGTGTTGCGCATGCCCGCCGCGATCCCGTTGATGACCACCTGCAGGCCGCGGCGCAGGGAGTCGTCCTCGCACATCCGGGAACGACGCAGCAGCTCGACCTGCAACAGGTTGAGCGGGTCGACGTAGGGGTTGCGGACCTCCACAGCGCGTTTGACCACCGGGAAGTCCGACAGCGGCTGCTCGTGCCCGGTGACGGTCAGCACGGCGTCGCGGGTGCGGGCGAAGCGCTCGCGCAGCTCGTCGCCCACCCCGCGCAGCTCCTCGGGGACCAGGGCGTGCTCGTAGAGCCGGTTGACGCCGGGTTCGGCCTTGGCCACGACCATCTCGACCATGTCGAGGAAGGCCTCGAAGAAGGGCCAGTGGGCGAACATCTCCTGTAGTTCTTCGGTTAGCCCCTCTTCGATGGCCTCTTCGAGCGCCTCGCCAACACCCAGCCAGGCCGGGAGCATCAGCCGGGTCTGGGTCCAGGCGAAGACCCAGGGGATGGCGCGCAGGCTGTCCACGGTCATCTGATCCGGCGAGCGCTTGGCCGGGCGGCTGCCGATGGTCAGCCGCGAGATCTCGTCGATGGGGGTAGCCGCCCGGAAATAGTCCATGAACTCCGGGCGCTCCTTGACCGTGTCGCGATAGGCCGCCATGGCCCGGGCGCTGAGCCGGTCTAGGATCTCGCGCCAGCGCTGCGGCGGTGGTTCCGGCGGGCGGACCGTCGCCTCGAGCACCGAGGTGGTGTAGAGCTCCAGGTTGCGCAGGGCGATCCCGGGCAGTCCAAACTTGGCCTGCATCACCTCGCCCTGCTCGGTGACGCGCAGCGTCCCGTCCACGGAGCCCGGCGGCTGGGCCAGGATGGCGGCGTGGGTCGGGCCGCCGCCACGGCCAATGCTGCCGCCGCGCCCGTGGAACAGGGTCAGATCGATACGCTGCCGGCGGGATAGGGCGACCAGCTGCTCCTGGGCCTGGTAGAGCGTCCACGTGGAAGTCAGGTGACCGGCGTCCTTGGTGGAGTCGGAGTAGCCGATCATGATCTCCTGGCGGCCGGCGATGCGCTGCCGATACCAGTCGCTCTCGAAGAGCACCTCCATGGTGTCGGCCGCCTCGGCCAGCGTGTCGCGGGTCTCGAACAGCGGCACCACCCGGGTGGGGTGGGTGAGACCGCACTCCTTCTGCAGCAGCTCCACGGCGAGGATGTCGGAGGGCTTCGCGGCGTGGGAGACGATGTACGCCCCCACCGCGTCGGGGCCGATCTCCTCGAGCATTCGGATGGTGTCGAGCACCTCCTGGACCTCGCGCTCCGGCTTGAAGTCCAGCGGGATCAGCGGGCGGCGGTGGGAGAGTTCCTGGAAGAGCCACTGCTGGCGGGTTGGCTCGTCCCACTCGGCGTAGCTGCCCAGTCCCACGGCGCGGGTGATGGCGTCGAGCACCGCGGTGTGGCGCTCCGCGTGCTGGCGGATGTCCATGGGCATCAGGGTGAGCCCGAAACAGCTCACCCGGCGGATGGTATCGAGCAGCTCGCCCTCGGCGACCACCCCGGCGCCGACGCGCTGCAGCGAGTAGTAGCAGCGCAGCAGCGGCTGACGCAGGTCCTCGACGTCGGAGAGGATGTCGCTCTCCGGGGGGCGACCGCCCTGGAGCTTGGCCTCGGCCCAGCGCATGGTCTGGCGCAGCCGCGCCCGGAGCCGCTTGAGCACCACCCGGTACGGCTCCCACGCCTCGCCGCCGACCTCCTCGCGCAGCTCATCGTCGCAGACCTGCAGCGACAGGGTGGAGACCAGCCGCTGGATGTCCCGCTCGTAGAGGTAGGCGGCCATCCAGCGCGAGAGGATGGCCACGTCCCGGGTGACCCGGTGGGTGACGTTGGGGTTGCCGTCGCGGTCGCCGCCCATCCACGAGCCGAAGGTGATCGGCGCGCAGTCCAGGGGCAGCGGGCGGCCGGTGTGCTCGCGCAGGGTGTGATCAAGGCTGCGCAGGTAGCGCGGCACGGCGTCCCAGAGTGTCTGCTCGACCACCGCTAGACCCCAGCGGGCCTCGTCCTGCGGGGTGGGGCGGCGGCGGCGGATCTCGTCGCTGTGCCAGGCTGCGGTGATCTCGCGCTTGAGCGCCAGCCGCGTCTCGGCCACCTCCGTGGGCGTCTGGCCGAAGCGGTCGCGGTTGTCCAGCAGCCCGGCGATGCGGTTGTACTTCTGCAGCATGGTCCGCCGCTGCACCTCGGTCGGGTGCGCGGTGAACACCAGGTTGATGTCCATGCTGCAGATGGCCTCGTGGAGCTGCTCGGGCTCCATGTCGGCGGCCAGTCGGGGGACGGTCTCGGCCAGGGAGCCGAACAGCGGTCGGGCCTCGGGGGTACGGGCCCACTCGCGGCTGCGCCGCACCCGGTGATGCTGCTCGGCGATGTTGGCCAGGTTCAGGAACTGCGAGAAGGCCCGGGCCACCGGGGTGACCTGTTCGGGCGGCAGTTCCGACAGGGTCCGTTCGAGCTCCTGCGCAGCTTCGTCGTCCCCGGCGCGGGCCGTCTTGGCCAGCACCCGGACGCGCTCGACGGTCTCGTAGAGCTCGGCGCCGCCCTGCTCGCGCAGGGTGGCACCGAGCAACTCGCCGAGGTCCCGGATGTCTTCGCGCAGGGCGCTGTCGCTATCCTGATGCTCTTCCATGCCGTTGCGCCCCGCCTGCTTGGGGTGGTTGCGTGGTCACTCGGCCTACTCGGGCAGCCCGAACTGCTCGACGCTGGCGAAGATGTCGGTATCGGAGATGATCCCGATCGGCCGGCCCTGGGTGTCGATGACCACCATGCGCCGGATGTTCTCCGCGCCCATGCGCTCGGCGCAGTCGAGCAGCGAGGTGTCCTCGGGTACGGTGATCAGCGGCCGCGTAGCCACCTCCGAGATGCGTACCTGGCTCGGTTGCTTGGTGGCCGAGACCACCCGGCTGATGACGTCGCGCTGGGTCATGATGCCCATGCCGTCGGCCTCGTCCGGCGCGGGCTGGACCACCACCGAGGAGATCCGCCGCTCGCGCATCAGGTGCATGGCGTCCTCGACGCTGGTATCGCCGGACATCGTGACCAGGTTCGGGTTCATGAGGTCGGCCACCGTGTGCGGCACCCGGCCCGAGGCGACCATCTCCTCGAGTGGCGCGACCACCCGGCGCTGCTCGCGGGCCTGGCGCTCGGCCTCGATCGCCTCCTCGCGCTCGCGCTGGATGCGGTCGATGTCGATGGTGCCGTGCATCTGATCGATCAGCGCGTCGGCGAACTGGCTGGTCTTCACCTCGGTGGCGCCCTGCAGCGAGCGGGCGAAGTCGTAGGTGACGATCCCGGCGCCGACCACCTTCTCGTAGGCGGCGCGGATCAGGTCGGCTGCCTCGCTCCAGCCGATGTGCTCGAGCAGCATGACGCCCGAGAACAGCAGCGAGCCGGGATTGACCTTGTCCTGGTTGGCGTACTTCGGCGCGGTGCCGTGGGTGGCCTCGAATACCGCCACGTTGTCGGACATGTTGGCGCCCGGCGCGATGCCCACGCCACCGACCTCGGCGGCGATGGCGTCCGAGAGGTAGTCGCCGTTGAGGTTCATGGTGGCGAGGACGTCGAACTCGTTGGGCCGCAGCAGCATGAGCTGGAACATGATGTCCGCGATGCGGTCCTTGATGACGATCTTGCCCTCGGGGCGCTTGCCGCCGTAGGTGGCGTAGAGCTCCTCCTCGGTGATGGTCTGGTCCGGGAACTCCTCGCGGGCGACCTCGTAGCCCCAGGTGCGGAAAGCCCCCTCGGTGTACTTCATGATGTTGCCCTTGTGCACCAGGGTGACGCTCTCGCGGTTATGCTCGATGGCGTACTCGATCGCCTTGCGCACCAGGCGCTTGGTCCCGAACGGGCTGATCGGCTTGACGCCAAGACCGGCGCCGTCGAAGAACGTCTCGCCCATCTCCTCGCGCAGGAAGCGGGCGACCTTCTCGTTGTCGGCGCTGCCGGCCTGGTACTCGATCCCGGCGTAGACGTCCTCGGTGTTCTCGCGGAAGATCACCACGTCGATGTCCTCGGGGCGCTGCAGCGGCGAGGGGACACCGGCGTAGTGGCGCACCGGGCGGACGCAGGCGTACAGATCGAGCTCCTGGCGCAGGGAGACGTTCAGCGACCGGAAGCCGCCGCCCACCGGCGTGGTCAGGGGCCCCTTGATGGAGATGAGTACGTCCTTCAGGGCGGCCTTGGTCTCATCGGGGAAGTAGTTGCCGTCGTACAGGGCGGCGGCTTTCTCGCCCATGTACAGCTCGGCCCAGTGGATCTTGCGCCGCCCGCCGTAGGCCTTCTCGACCGCGGCGTCCCAGATGCGCATGCAGGCGCGGTTGATATCGGGCCCGATGCCGTCGCCCTCGACGTAACCGATGATCGGGTTGTCCGGGACCTGAAGTCGGCCGTCGGACCCGACGGTGATCTTCTGGCCGCCCTCGGGGTACTGGATTTGTTGGCTCATGGCTCCTCCCGCTGGATTTCCTTTCGGCGGCGCGTGGCCGGTCCGGCTTTTGGCCGCGGTCCCGGCGCCTGTGACAAACGGGCTCTATTCTCAATCAGCCCCCGGGGCCAATCAAGAATGGGCGAGCCGCTCCAGGTAACGCTCCACGTCCAGCGCGGCCATGCAGCCGGTGCCGGCCGAGGTGACCGCTTGGCGATAGACGTGGTCGCAGACGTCGCCGGCGGCGAACACACCCGGGACGCTCGTCGCCGTGGCGTTGCCGTCCAGGCCGCTGTTGACCCGGATGTAGCCGCCGGACATGGCCAGCTGACCCTCGAACAGCCCGGTATTGGGGGAGTGGCCGATGGCGATGAAGACGCCCGAGACCTCGCGTTCAGCGATCTCGCCGCTTTCCGTATGGCGCAGGCGCACGCCGTTCACGCCGCTGTCGTCACCGACGACCTCCTCCAGGGCCCGGTTCCAGCAGATATCGACGCGCCCCTGCTCGACCCGCTCCATGAGCTGGCGCTGGAGGATCTTCTCGGCGCGCAGGTTGTTGCGTCGGTGCACCAGGGTGACGTGGGAGCAGATGTTCGCCAGGTACAGCGCCTCCTGGACGGCGGTGTTGCCGCCGCCGACCACCGCAACCGGCTGATTGCGGTAGAAGAAGCCGTCGCAGGTGGCGCACGCCGACACGCCCTTGCCCATGAATTGCTTCTCGGACGCCAGGCCGAGGTACTTGGCGCTCGCCCCGGTGGCGATGATCAGCGCGTCGCAGGTGTAGCGATGCTGGTCGCCCTCCAGGGTGATCGGCTGCCCGGCCACGCTTGCGGTGTGGATGTGGTCGAAGATGATCTCGGTGTTGAAGCGCTCGGCCTGGCGGCGCATGCGGTCCATGAGTTCCGGACCCTGAATGCCTTCCGGCTCGCCGGGCCAGTTGTCGACCTCCGTGGTGGTGGTCAGCTGGCCGCCCATCTCCATGCCGGTGACCAGGACCGGATCGAGATTGGCCCGCGCGGCGTAGATGGCCGCGGTGTAGCCGGCCGGGCCGGAGCCGAGGATCAGCACGTTGCAATGCTTGCTCTGTTGGGCCATGGGGTCACGACTCGTCTGTTTGCAGGGGTGGATGCACCGCACGCCCGGCGCGCGCGGCCGGGGATATGTTAGCGCTATTGCAAGGGTGTCTCTACGCCGTCGCGCCCCGGTCGGTGGATGCGGTCCGGGTGGGCGTAGCGCAGCAGGACCAGGGCCAGGGCAATCGCCGGGAGCCCGGCGGCGGCAGAGATCATGAAGAAGTGGACCCAGCCCACCTGCTCGGCGACGACCCCGGTGAAACCGCCGAGGAACTGACCCGGCAACGTCATCAGCGAGCTGAACAGCGCGTACTGTGTGGCCGTATAGGCGGTGTTGGTCAGGCTCGCCAGGTAGGCGAGGAAGACCGCGATCGCCATACCGCCAGTGACGTTGTCGGCCACGATGGCCGCGATCAGGCCGTGGATCTCCGGACCCAGTGTCGCCAGCCACGAGAAGGTGAGGTTGGTCAGTGGCGCCAGGATGGCGGTGGCGATGAGCATCGGCGCGATGCCCACGCGGCTGACCATGACGCCGCCGAGGGCGGCGCCGAAAAGGGTCATGGCGAGGCCGAAGGCCGCCGCGATGTTGGCGATCTGGTCCTTGGTAAAGCCCAGGTCCAGGTAGAACGGGTTGGCCATCACGCCCATGACGATGTCGCTGACGCGGAAGGTGGCGACGAACAGCAGGATGATGATGGCCACCGGGAGGCCGAAGCGCTTGAAGAAATCGGCGAAGGGGCAGAGCACGGCGCCGATCAGCCAGGCCGTAATCCGCCGGCGCAGGCCCCGGTGCGGGGTCCGCTCCAGGTAGTCGACGACCCGCTGCTCCAATTGCCGCGTGTCGCGGCTGACGGCCACCTGCGGCTCGCGGATGAGCAGCGTTGTGGTCAGGCCCACGCCCATGAGCAGCGCCATGCCGCTGTACGCCAGGGTCCAGTTGCCCCAGGCGGCCAGGTGCAACGCTCCGGCCCCGGCGGCGAGCAGGGCGATGCGGTAGCCAAAGACATAGGTGGCCGCCATGGCCGCCTGCCGATGGCGGGCGGCGGCCTCGACCCGGTAGGCGTCGATGGCCACGTCCTGGGTGGCCGAGCCGAAGGCGGCGGCGACGGCGAACACGGCCACCAGGCCCAGGTACTCGGTGGGGTCGGTCAGTGCCATACCGAGCAGTGAGCTGGCCACGATCAGCTGCGCGAGCAGCATCCAGGAGCGGCGCCTCCCCATCCAGGGGCCGAGCACCGGCAGGGTGAGGCGATCGACGAAGGGCGCCCAGACCACCTTGATGCTGTGGGCGATCCCCACCCAGCTGAGAAAGCCGATGGCGGCCAGCTCGACGCCCATGTCCTGGAGCCACGCGGTGAACGTGCCGCCGACCAGTAGCAGCGGCAGCCCCGCCGAGAAGCCGAGGAAGGCCATGGCGATGACCCGCGGGTGCAGATAGACCCGCAGCCCGGCGTAGCCGTTGCGCTCGGCCGGTGCGGTGGGGGTTGCCTCCTCGCTCACCGGCGCTCCCCCAGCCAGCGCCAGATGGAGCCGTCGGGGCGCTGCTCGCCGGTGGTCAGATAGCGCAGCGTGTTGCGGTGGAACAGGGTCCAGCGCAGCTGCGCGCGCGCCTCGGTGGTCCCGCAGCACAGCAGCCGGTCCCCCGGTTCCAGCGGCACCTGCAGATCGGGCAGGGGGACCACGGCCTCCGGGCGGACCAACAGCAGCGCCACGGTGTTCATGCCCTGGCCGCTCTGCTGGGGGTCAGCCAGGATGTCGCCGATGGCCACCTCGGCGCCCTCGTGACGGAGTTCAAGGATCGCCGGGCTGCGGCGCTCGCTCACCTCCAGGGTCCAGATCTCCGGAACCCGGCCACCACTGACCTCGCGGATGCGTCGGGCCACCGCGGCGTGCCAGCTGCGGTCGAACCCGCGTGCGATGCGCAGGAATTCCGGCAGCAGCGGTGCCGTGATCAGGCTCAGCATGCGCGTGGCGATCAGGTAGCTCGGTTCCACCGGCATTTGCAGCTGCGCCGCCTTGAACAGCGGCCGATGGGCCATCTGGTTCTCGCGGGCGGCCAGGTAGAGGTCCGGCTTGATGTCCCGCCCGGTCATGACGATGGAGAGGTTGTCGGCATCGTCGTCGGTGCCGGCGAGCACCGCCTCGGCCTGCTCGACGCCGGCCTCGCGCAGGGTCACCGCCTCGGTCCCCTTGCCATAGATGGTGCCCTCCGGCGCGCCGGTCTGCTCCGGGGTCCGCTCGATAACGGTGTAGGGCACATTGACCTTGTCGAGCCGCCGGCAGACCGCCTTGCCGAAGCGCCCGTAGCCACAGATCAGCCACCGGCCCGAAGGGGGGCGGGGTGGCTCGAACAGGGGGGTGTTGGGCATCCCCGACAGCCACTCGTAGACCCGGTGCATCTCCGGCTTGGTGATCGCCAGCGCCAGCCGGTCGGCGAACGAGGAGAACGGATCGACCACGTGGTCCGTACCGAACGAGGCCATGTTGTCCGCCGTGGCGCGGTTCTCGGCGCGGCAGATGACGCGCTGCTCCGGGTGCAGCAACCGCACCGTGATGGCGATCTGCAGGTTGGTGTGGTCGTCGTTGGTCACCGCCAGCACACCGGCGCACTGCGGGTGGTCGAGGCCGGCAGCGCGCAGGTTGTCGGTGACGTTGGCATCGGCCTGCCAGCCGGGGACGAACAGCCGCAGGTCACGGGTCTCCAGCTCGGCGATGCGCTCGCGGTCGACATCGAGCACGGTGGCCTCCCAGCCGCGCTCGGTGAGCGAGCGGACCAGCAGCGAGCCGGTGTCGCCGTAGCCGCAGATGATCCAGAACGGGTCGGCGAGACGCCGCACCCGGCGCCGGAAGCGCCCGGCCTCCACCGTGCGGCGGAAGATCGGATCCTGGATCAGCCCGACGATGGTCACGATGGCGTAGAACCAGGCGATCACCGGCGGGTAGATGGCCAGCATGTACCCGAAGCGCTGCGCGTAGTTGAACTCGTGCGGATACTCGCCGAAGCCGATGGTCGGCGCCGTGTAGGTCAGGAAGTAGAGGGCGTCGATGAAGTTCATCCGCCACGGCTCGCCGTCCGGGTGCTCGCCGGGGATGGCCATGAGCACCAGGATGCCCAGCGCATAGCTGCCGATGAGCATCAGCAGCGGGCCGCGCATGCGGCGCAGCACCATGTAGAAGGCGGCGTTGCCCATGGATCGGTCCTGCGCCTAGCGGTGGATCTTCACCGTCTCGATGATCAGCAGGGTCACCGAGACCACGTTGGCCACCAGCGCACCGCTGGCTAGGGAGACGATGCTGGCCATGGTCATGTCGGTCAGGCCCACGCCGGTGCCGTAGACCGCCACACCCCAGAGCACGGCGGCGGCAATCAGCTGCAGGTCGGCAACCAGGCTCGCCGCCAGGAGGATGGCGCCGATCTGCGTGCGTTCGCCGAACTTGAGCACCGTGGCGATCAGGTTGACCACGATGGCGGCGAACAGCTCCCAGGCGGCGTGGTGGTCCGGGTTGTCGATCGTCCCGTAGACGAACCCGAAGTTCAGGGTCAGCGCCAGCAGGATGAAGAAGCCGAAGACGACCTTCTCGAGATTCATGAGAACTCCTTGGTTTCCGTCAGCCGCCGCGCGAGGCCAGCCGATCGGCGGTGCGGATCGGCTCCGGGAGGCGGTAGCGGGTGCAGCAGGCCATCACCCAGGCCGCTGCCGTGTCGTAGTCTAGGCGGTGACCGGGCGAGACGTATACCGGCCGCACCCGTGCACGGGTGCGCAGCACCGTGCCGATGCGCTCCTGGCCGTCGTACAGCGGTGTCTTGGCACCGCGCGCCTCGGCGACCGCGGCGTGCGAGCCGATCAGTCGCGATTTGCCGACGCCGATGCTCGGTCGCTCGAGCAGGACGCCCAGGTGAGCGGCGATGCCGAGCCGGCGCGGGTGGGCGACGCCTTGGCCGTCGCAGAGCAGCAGCTCGGGCAGTGTTTCCAGCCCAGCCAGAGCGTCGAGGATGGCGGGCAGCTCCCGGAACGAGAGCAGCCCCGGGCGGTACGGCATCTCCACCGGGCGGCGGGCCTGCCGGCTTTCCTGCAGCTCGAACCCCGGCCAGCTGTAACGGGCCACGGCGGCGCAGGCGGTGGCCCCGCCGTCGCGGAAGCCGACGTCGACCCCGGCAACGTTCACTACCGGCGGCAGGTCGTTGGCCAGCCGCACCCGCTGGTGCAGCTGGCGTTGGATCCGCGCTCCTTCAGCGGCGTCCACGCGCCAGGGGTGCGGGATCCGGCAGGGCCAAGTCACGCCGCCGGGCCCCGGCTTACGGGCACGGGTTGGGGTTGGCGGCGTGGATCGCCTCGATGCCGTCATGCACCGCCTCGGGCAGGGTCAGATCGGCCGCGGCCAGGTTGTCGGCCAGCTGCGCCTGGGTCGTGGCGCCGATGATTGTGCTGGTGCAGAAGGGCCGTTGGGTGGCGAAGGCGATGGCCATCTGCGCCGGGTCGAGATCGTGCTCGCGGGCCAGCTCGACGTAGGCCCGGGTGGCCGCCACGCCCCGCTCGCCGGTGTAGCGCTGAAAGCGCTCGTAGAGGGTCAGCCGGGCCGCGGCGGGGCGCTGCCCGTCCAGGTACTTGCCGCTGAGCACACCGAAGCCCAGCGGCGAGTAGGCCAGCAGGCCGCAGCGCTCGCGGTGGCTGACCTCAGCGAGGCCCACCTCGTAGCTGCGGTTGAGCAGGCTGTACGGGTTCTGGATGGAGACGATGCGCGGCAGGCCCAGGCGTTCGGCCTCGGCGATGAAGCGCATCGCCCCCCAGGGCGTCTCGTTGGACAGGCCGATGGCGCGGATCCGCCCGGCGGCCACCAGCTCGCCCAGCGCCTCCAGGGTGCGCCGGATGCGCGCCCGCTCGTCCTCGCCTTCTTCCTCAGGGCAGGGATAGTCGAGTCGCCCGAAGAAGTTGGCGCGGCGCTCGGGCCAGTGAAGCTGGTAGAGATCGATGTAGTCGGTCTGCAGCCGCCGCAGCGAGCCGTCCACCGCCTCCCGGAGCTGCTCGGCGGTGTAGGCGCGCTGTCCGTCGCGGATCGAGTCGAGCCCGGGGCCGGCGATCTTGGTGGCGATGACCAGGTCCTCGCGGCGAGGCTGGCGGGCCAGCCAGCTGCCCAGATACGCCTCGGTGCGCCCGGCGGTCTCGGTGCGCGGTGGCACCGGGTACATCTCCGCGGCGTCGATGAAGTTGACCCCACGCTCGGTGGCGAGGTCGAGCTGCGCGTGGGCCTCGGCCTCGGTGTTCTGCTCGCCCCAGGTCATGGTCCCGAGGCAGATGCTGCTGACGCGCAGATCGGTGTGGCCGAGTGGACGGTATTCCATGGGCGTGCCCTGCTGTCGGCGTGGACCCGGTCAGTTTCCCGGCCGCGCCGGCTGCCGGCAAGCCCCCGGCGGACTCGTGGCGGCGCCGGCGAGCCGTTAAGCTGGGGGCGACCGCCGAAGAAGGAGACCCCGGTGAAGATCGCCTCGTGGAACGTGAACTCCCTAAAGGTCCGCCTGCCGCAGGTCAAGGTGTGGGCGCAGAGTGCCGCACCGTCGGTGATCGCCCTGCAGGAGACCAAGGTCCCCGACGACCAGTTCCCGCTCACGGCGTTGCAGGAGGCCGGTTACCAGGCGTGTTTCGCCGGCCAGCGAACCTACAACGGGGTGGCCGTGCTTGCCCGCAGCACGCCGGAGGAGGTGGTGACTGACCTGCCCGGCTTCGCCGATGCCCAGCGCCGGGTGCTCGCCTGTACCGTGGACGGGGTGCGGCTGATCAATCTCTACGTGCCCAACGGCCAGGAGGTGGGCTCGGAGAAGTACGACTACAAGCTGCGCTGGCTGGAGGCCCTGCACCACTGGGTGGCCCAGGAGCTGGCGGCCCACGAGCAGGTGGTGGTACTGGGCGATTTCAACATCGCCCCAGAGCCGGCGGATGTCCACGACCCCGCCGAGTGGGAGGGCAAGGTGCTGTTCAGCCCGCCCGAGCGCGAGGCGCTGCAGGGGGTGCTCGACTTGGGGCTGGTGGATACTTTCCGGCTGTTTGAGCAGCCCGAGGCGCAATTCTCCTGGTGGGACTACCGGGTCAATAGTTTCAAGCGCAACCGAGGCCTGCGCATCGACCTCATCCTGGCCAGCAGCGCCTTGGCGCGGGCCTGCACCGCGTCCGGGGTCGACGTCGAGCCGCGCCGCTGGGAGCGTCCCTCGGATCACGCCCCGGTGGTCGCCGAGTTCGACCCCGCGCTGCTGGCGGGGGGCGAGGGCGGGAGCCCGGTATGAAGTACCGCGACCTGCGCGAGTTCCTCCAGCACCTCGAGGCCCGGGGCGAGCTCAAGCGTATCCGCCACCCGGTGGACCCGCATCTGGAGATGACCGAGGTCTGCGACCGGACCCTGCGTGCCGGCGGCCCGGCGTTGCTCTTCGAACGCCCGCGCGGCTACGACACGCCGGTGCTCGGCAACCTCTTTGGCACGCCGCACCGGGTGGCCCTCGGCATGGGCGCCGAGGATGTCGCCGCGCTGCGCGAGATCGGCGAGCTGCTGGCCTTCCTGCGCCAGCCCGAGCCGCCCAAGGGGATGCGTGATGCCTGGCGGCAGCTGCCGGTCTTCCGCCGGGTGCTGGACATGTCGCCGAAGACGGTGCGCAAGGCGCCGTGCCAGGAGCGGGTGATCGAGGGCGAGGACGTGGATCTGTCGCGCTGGCCGATCCAGACCTGCTGGCCCGGCGATGCCGGTCCGCTGATCACCTGGGCCCTGGTGATCACCCGTGGCCCGGAGAAGGAGCGGCAGAACCTGGGCATCTACCGCCAGCAGGTGATCGGCCGCAACCGGGTCATCATGCGCTGGCTCGCCCACCGGGGTGGGGCCCTGGATTTCGCCGAGCATCAGCGCCACCACCCCGGCGAGCCCTTCCCGGTGGCGGTGGCCCTGGGGGCGGATCCGGCCACCATCCTCGGCGCCGTCACGCCCGTGCCCGATGCCATCAGCGAGTACGCCTTCGCCGGTCTGCTGCGCGGCTCGAAGACCGAGCTGGTGACCTGCAAGGGGTCGTCGCTCCAGGTGCCCGCCTCGGCCGAGGTGGTGCTCGAGGGCCACATCCACCCCGGGGACACTGCCGAAGAGGGCCCGTTCGCCGACCATACCGGTTACTACAACGAGACCGAGACCTTCCCGGTGTTCACCATCGACCGGATCACCCACCGGGCGGCGCCGATCTACCACTCCACCTACACCGGACGGCCCCCGGACGAGCCGGCGGTGCTCGGCGAGGCGCTCAACGAGGTCTTCGTGCCCATCCTGCGCAAGCAGTTCCCGGAGATCGTCGACTTCTACCTGCCGCCGGAGGGCTGCTCCTACCGCCTGGCGGTGGTCACGATCCGCAAACAGTACCCCGGGCACGCCAAGCGCGTCCTCCTCGGGGTCTGGTCGTTCCTGCGCCAGTTCATGTATACCAAGTTCATCATCGTCACCGATGACGACGTGGACGCCCGCGACTGGAAGGCGGTGATCTGGGCGCTGACCACCCGCAGCGACCCGCGGCGCGACGCCACCTTCATCGACCACAGCCCTATCGACTACCTCGATTTCGCTTCCCCCGTCTCGGGGCTGGGGTCGAAAATGGGGCTCGACGCCACCAATAAGTGGCCCGGGGAGACCGACCGCACCTGGGGCACACCGGCCACCATGGATGCGGCCACCCGGGCCCGGGTGGACGCCTATTGGGCGGAACTCGGTCTTGATTGACGCGGCAGCGGCCGCCTACGAACCAGGCAGAGGGCCATGACCTACACCGTGCGCTTCAGTGACGGCACCGAGATCGGCGCCGAGCCCGACGAGGCGGTACTCGACGCCGCCCTGCGCCAGGGCGTCTCGCTGCCCTACGGTTGCCGCAACGGCGTCTGCGGGACGTGCCGTGCGCCGGTGCGCGCCGGCGAGGTCGCCTACCCGTCGGGCCAGCCCAAGGCCCTGGATGACGCCGAGCGTGCTGCGGGCCTGGCCCTGCTCTGCCAGGCCCGGGCCGCCAGTGATCTGGCGGTGGACCTCGAGCCCCTGGGCGACGTCGCCGCGGCGCCGCGCATCCTGCCGGCGCGGGTGGCGCGCCTGGAACACCTGGCGCCGTCGATCTGCCGCCTCTTCCTGCGTCTGCCCGAGGGCAAACGCCTTCCCTTCCGGCCGGGGCAGTATGTCGAGATCCTGCTCGGCGACGGCGAGCGGCGCGCCTTCTCCCTGGCCAGCTCGCCCCTGGACGACGAGCACCTGGAGCTGCACATTCGGCATATCCCCGGCGGGCGCTTCACCGACTACGTCTTCAACGAGATGCGCGAGGGCGAGCTGCTGCGCATCGAGGGGCCTCTGGGCCAACTCTATCTGCGCGATGACGGCGACCGGCCCGCGCTGCTGGTCGGTGGGGGCACCGGTTTCGGCCCGCTCAAGGGGATCCTCGAGCACGCCCTGGCCCGGGGCGATCGGCGCCGGTTTCACCTCTACTGGGGCACCCGCGAACGCGCCGGACTGTACCTGGACGACCTGGCCCGGGGCTGGGCCGAGACCCACCCCGGTGTGGATTACACCCCGGTGCTCTCCGAGCCCGGCGCCGAAGACGCGTGGGACGGGCGGATCGGCTGGGTGCACGAGGCCGTCGTGCACGACCACCCGGACCTCTCCGGCTTCGATGTCTACATGAGCGGCCCGCCGCCGATGACCGAGGCTGCGCGGGCGGCCTTCCTCGAGCACGGACTGAACCCGGAGCGACTCTTCTACGATGCATTCCACTTCAGCCACGAGTGATCGCTACAGGGCCTACCGCTGGGCGGTGAACCGCGCCTATCAGGAGGCGGCGCTGCCCGGCGTATCGCGGACCTTTGCGCTGACCATCCCGCAGTTGCCCGAGGTGCTGCGCGATACCGTCACCAACGCCTACCTGCTGTGCCGGGTGGCGGATACCATCGAGGACCACTCGGCGGCCGACGTCGAGGCCAAGCACGACCTCATGATCGGCCTCAAGGAGGCCCTCCACGGCGCCCGCGATCCTGGCCGGCTCGCCAGGGAAATCGAGGCGGTGCTCGACTGGGACACGCCGCCGGCCGAGCGCGATCTGGTCGTGTCGCTGCCACGGGTGATCGCGGTGACCGGCGGGCTGCCCGAGGCCCACCAGGGGCCGGTGATCCGCTGCGTTTCGGTCATGGGCGAGGGGATGGCCCGCTTCCAGCGCCTGCGCTCGCCGGTAGGGCTGGCCGACCGGGCGCAGTTCGAGGAGTACTGCTACTACGTCGCTGGCGTGGTCGGCGAGATGCTCACCGACCTGTTCATCCTCGAGGTCGAGGGGTTCGACAGCAACCGCGACGAGATGATGGACCTGGGCCGGCGCTTCGGCCTCGGGCTGCAGGCGACCAATGTCATCAAGGATGTCTGGGCCGACCGCCAGCGGGGGGTCTGTTGGCTGCCGCGGGAGGTCTTCACCGAATCCGGCTGCAGCCTCGGCCCCGACGCGGACTGGAGCGAGGACCCGGGGTTCCACCGCGGTATCGGCCGCATGGTCGAGATTGGGGTCGAGCACATGGAAGCGGCGCGTGCCTACATCCTGCGCATTCCCCCGACGCAGCCGGGCATCCGCCGTTTCTGTGCCTGGGCGGCGACGATGTCGCTGGCCACGCTGCGGCAGATCCGCCGGCACCCCGGCTTCAAATCCGGCGACGAAGTCAAGATCAGCCGCCGCCAGGTGCGTCGCCTGGCCGGGTTGACCAACTACGCCGCCGAGCGCGACTGGGCCATGCGCACGGTGCTGGCCTGGAGCGGCCGTGGGCTGCCACGGCCGCTGGTGCGCTCGCGCGAGCCGGCGTGAGCGACTGCCACGCGGTGTTGGCTCAGCCGCCGATCTCGGCCAGCAGCCGATCGATCAGCCGCTGCGACTGGCTCCGGTACATGCCGCCGAACAGGTTGAAGTGGTTGAGCACGTGGTAGAGCTGGTAGAGGTCGCGCCGTACCGCGTAGCCGGGATCACGCGGCCAGATGGCGTCGTAGCCCTCATGGAAGGCGCTCGGGAAACCGCCGAATAGCTCGCTCATGGCCAGGTCGGTTTCGCGGTCGCCGTAGTAGGTGGCCGGGTCGTAGATCACCGGCGCGCCGTCGCGGGCGAAGCCGGCGTTGCCACCCCACAGGTCGCCGTGGAGCAGCGAGGGGGCCGGCGTGTAGTCCCGGAACAGTGCCCCCAGCCCCGCCGCCAGGCGTTCCCCGGCGTCGACCACCCGGCGCCCGGCGCCGCGTTCGGCGGCCAGGCGCAGCTGGTGGCGCAGCCGCCGCTCGCGGAAGAACCGGACCCAGTCCTCGTCCCAGCCGTTGGGCTGCGGTGTCGCGCCGATGAAGTTGTCGCGGTGCCAGCCGTGGGCCGCGGCGCAGGCCCCGTGCAGGGCGGCCAGCCCCTCGCCCAGGCGCCGGTAGCCGGCGGTATCGCCCCGGCCGGAGAGGTCGATGTGCTCGAGGACCAGGAAGTACTGTCCGCCGTGAGCGCCCTCGGCGATCGGCCGCGGCACCCGCAGTGCCCCGGCGCCGGCCAGCTCGCGCAGGGCGTCGGCCTCGGTCTCGAACAATTCGGCCCCGGCGGCATCGTTGATCTTGACGAAGAAGCGGCGGTGCCCGTCGCTGAGGGTGAAGGCGTCGTTAATGCAGCCGCCCCCGGCGCCGCCCCGGCGGGCCGGGCCGAAGGCTTCGTCGGTGGCCTCGGTGATGGCGGTCTCGATGGTTTGTTGCAGATCCATGGCCAGCGCTCCTGCGGTTCAGGGGTCGGATGCGTGACGGACAACGTGCAGAATAGGCGGCTGCGACTCAACCGTCCCGGACCCCGTTCCGGGTGTCCACAGCGAGGTGCCACCGTGTCCCGAATCCCCCGATCCGCCACCCTGGCCTGCGCCGCAGCGGCCCTGTCCGCTGGCGGTTGCGCCACCCTCGACCGGGAGTACGAGGCCGCCTTGCTGCTCGGCGATCTGAGCGCCGAGGGCCACGAAGAGACCCGCCTGCAGGATCGCGGCGGCGACCCTGAGCGCACTTCAGTGCGCTACGACAAGGGCCAAGGCGAGCGCGAGGCGGATCTCTACCGCCCGGACGGCGAGGCCCGCGGCAACCTGGTGCTGATTCACGGCCTGACCGAGCAGGGCAAGGACGACCGGCGCCTGGTGGAGATGGCCGAGAGCCTGACCCGAGTCGGCTACCGGGTCCTGGTGCCCGAGGTGGAGGGGCTGCGCGAGCTGCGCTGGGGGCCGGAGAATCGCGATGACGTCGCCGATGCGGTCCGCCATATGGCCAACCGCGAGGCGAGTCGCGGGCTGCCCCTGGGGGTGAGCACCCTGAGCCTGATGAGCGGTCCGGTGCTGCTCGCCACCGCCGACGACGAGCTGCGCCGGCGCGTGGAGTTCGTCGCCCTGATCGGTGGGTACTACGATCTTGAGGCGTGGCTGCGCTACATCACCACCGGGTACGACGCTTTGGCCGACGCCCAGGATGACCCGGCGCCACGGGCGGAGAGCCGCTGGGTTCTCCTCCAGGCACTGGCCAGCCGGGTGGACGGGGATGACCGGGAGTGGCTGCAGCGTATCGCCGAACGCCGGCTGGATGACCCAGAGTCGGACATCGGCGCCGAGCGCGCGGCGCTGGGCGAGGAGGCGGCCGCCCTGGTGGATCTGCTCGCCAATGACGACCCCCAGGCCTTCGATGACTACTTGGAGCAGATCCCGGCCGCTTACCGCGATGCCCTGGAGGAGCTGGACCCGTCCCGTCGGGATTGGTCGGACTACCACCCGGAGCTGCTGTTGGTCCACGGCACCAACGACCGGGTGGTGCCCTTCTCCCACAGCGAGGCACTGGAGGCGGCGGCGCCGGAGGCCCACCTCTACCGCAGCGCTGGTCTCGCCCACGTGGAGCTGGAGGGCGGTCTGTTCGACAGCGTGCGGCTGTGGCGGGCGGCCTCGGCGCTGCTCGACGTCCGCCTGGAACCGGACCGGCCCCTGGCCGAGGATGCGCAGCGTAACGTCTATATCCCGCCGCGCGGCAAGCTCGAGCGCACCTTGCGGGTGGGGGCCGTCTACAACGACGAGGCCATCCAGATCCGCTACGAGTTCGCCACCGAGGCCCCGTCCTGGTATCACCAGTACTGGGTCTACGAGGTGGAGGGGCGCGGCAGCGGTGGCGAGTGGGTCCGCTACGGGAGTGGGGGTCCGGAACCCGACGAGCACGGCCTCTACGAGGACCGCATCTCCATGCTCTTGGACGACGGGGACGTCGGGCTGGACCGCTACGGCGGATTCATGACCGCCCACGAGGGTATGCGCGGGCTCACCGGCGCCGCCGGGGCCGACGAGGTACGGGCCCACCCCCACCTGGGCGAGACCCTGGGGCGCTCGGACGTGCGCAAGTACATCCCCCAGTCGCGCGAGGACGGTGACGGCGCCGCCGACTGGGCGGCCGTGCGGGATGAGGCGGAGCTTGAGGCGATGCGCGAGCGCGGTGAGTTCCTCGACCTGTGGCAGTGGCGTGCCCACCGCTCCCATCCCCTGGGTTACGCCGACAACGGCTACGTCCTCGAGTACCGCCACAGCTCTGCGGGACGCGGCATGTTCACCGACAACTGGGACGACGAGGCGGAGCAGCCGCGCTGGATGTACGACCCCGACGAGGCCGGCTTCCGTGCCCTGGACCGCGAGCGGTTGTTCGCGGGTGACTACGACCAGGACGACCTTTACTACCTGAGCGAGGGGCACGCCACCGATTTCGACCCCGACCACCCCTGGGAGGACGGGGACGTTCTGCCGCAGCGTTTCCTGCAGGAGCCGGACGGCAGCCGCGGGGCGATCCGGGCCGACGGTGGCTATGAGGACGGCGCCTGGCGAGTTCGCCTGACCCGCTCGCTAGAGGCGCCGGACCCCACCGACAGCCACGCCCTGGAGCCCGGTGAGGTCTACGACGTGGCCTTCGCCGTCCACGAGGGCGTGGGGCAGCGCTGGCACCGGGTCTCGATGCCGCACACGCTTGCCCTGGCCGGGGAGGCGGGCGACGCCCCGGAGGCCGACATCGTGGCCACTTACACGGAGGGCGATCTGGACGAGGCCGAGGTGGCGTGGGCCGATATCGGACTGATCTACCCGGGGCAGATGACCTGGGACTGGCTCATCGACCGGGGCCGCGGCGGTCACCCAGGCGCGGGGCATGTCCTTGGCGGCGAGGACGCCATCGGCGACGAGCACCGGCTGCCGCAGCTCCAGGACTACCTGCTCTACGAGGAGCGCCGGCGCATCGAGCGCTCCGAATAGGCCGCCTCGGAGAAGGGCGCTGCTGGGCTACGGCTCGCGCACCCGCAGCGGGCTGCGCCGCGGGAAGTGCGAGCGCAGGAACTCCATCTGGTCGGCAAGGATGCGCCGGCCCTGCAGGTAGACATACTCGGCGTGGGTGGGCGTGAATGGCACCGCCAGCAACTCCATGCCCGCGGCCTCCGGGGTCCGGTCGCTCTTGTGGTTGTTGCAGCGCTTGCAGGCGGTGACCACGTTGTTCCAGGTGTTGGCGCCGCCGCGGCTGACCGGGGTGACGTGATCGCGGGAGAGTTCGGAGGAACGGAAGCGCCTGCCGCAGTAAAGGCAGAGGTGGGCGTCGCGGCGGAACAGGGTCGGATTGTTGAGCGGGGGCGTGTAGCCCGGTCGACCCTTGAGCGATGCCTGTCGGGTTCCCTCGGTGGCGATGATCGAGTTCAGGTCAAGGTACGATCGTCGCCCGGTGGCCGAGTTGAACCCGCCTCGGACCCGGTAGAGTGTACTGCCGCAGGCGTAGGCGACCTGGCCGAGGTAGTAGTAGCGGACCGCCTCCTCGAAGCCGACCCACTCCAGCGGCATGCCGGATATGTCGGTGCGCAATATGCGGTGTTCGAGCACTGCCCACCCCCGTGTCAGGCATTGGGCTTGCCCTCTTATAGCCGGTTGGCACGCCTCTTGACAACAGTCGGTGGGCGGGGTTGCGGTTTTGCCGCACCGCGGCACCGCTTCACACCCCGTGGCCGATTCGCTAGCATCTGCCCGTTCGGCTGGGCGCGCGGCGGTATCCGTGCGCCGTGATCCGGGCCCGGGTCGAGGCCCGTCCGGACAGTCGTCACGAACAATCCAACGGCTAACAACTGCCGCAAACGGGGGATCAAACCATGGCCATCAAGGTTGCCGTGCCGAAGGAGACCCGGCCCGGCGAGCGGCGTGTCGCGCTCGTCCCTGGGGTCCTGAAGCAGTTCGGCAAACTCGGCGTCGAGCTGCTCCTGGAGACGGGAGCGGGTGAGGGCGCCGGGTTCGATGATGCCGATTACGAAGCCGGCGGTGTTCGCATCGTCCAGTCCCGTGACGAGCTGCTCAAGGAGGCCGATGTCCTGCTCAGCGTGCAGCCGCTGAGCGTCAAGGAGACCGGCCAGGTGAAGGAAGGAGCGGTGCTCATCAGCTTCCTGACGCCCCACGAGGGCGACGAGCGGATCCAGACGCTGTGCAAGCGGAAGGTCACCTCCTTCGCTATGGAGCTCGTCCCGCGGATCACCCGGGCCCAGTCCATCGACGCCCTCTCCTCCCAGGCGGCTGCCGCCGGCTATAAGGCCGCGCTGATCGCCGCCGAGCGTTCCCCGCGTTTCTTCCCGATGCTCACCACCGCCGCCGGGACCATCCGTCCGGCCAAGGCCGTGGTGGTCGGTGCCGGTGTGGCTGGCCTGCAGGCCATTGCCACCTGCCGCCGCCTCGGCGCCCAGGTCGAGGGCTACGACGTGCGCCCCGAGACCAAGGAACAGGTCGAGTCGCTCGGTGCCAAGTTCATCGACACCGGGGTCTCGGCCGTAGGCGAGGGCGGCTATGCCCGCGAGCTCACCGCCGAGGAGCAGCAACAGCAGGCCGAGGTGCTGGCCAACCATGTCGCCAACGCCCATGTGGTGGTGACCACGGCCGCCATCCCGGGCCGCCCGGCGCCGAAGATCATCGACAAGGCGACGGTCGAGCGCATGGGCGGTGGCACGGTGATTGTCGACATGGCCGCCGAGACCGGCGGCAACTGCGAGGTCACCAAGGCCGGCAAGGACGTCACCCACAACGGGGTTCTGGTGGTCGGGCCGAAGAATCTCCCCGCCAGCGTCGCCGTCCACACCAGCGAGATGTACAGCAAGAACCTGTACAACCTGCTGACGCTGATGGTTCAGGATGGTGACCTGACTCTCAACTGGGATGACCAGGTGATCGCGGATACCTGTCTGACCCACGACGGCCAGGTTCGCCACGGGGCCACCCGGGAGCGCCTGGAAGGAGGTAAGTCATGATCGAGGTCGGCGGGCTCGTCGCACTCTATGTCTTCATGCTCGCAGCGGTGGCCGGTTACGAGGTCATCACCCGGGTGCCGGTCATCCTGCACACGCCGCTGATGTCCGGCTCGAACTTCATCCACGGCATCGTCGTCGTCGGCGCCATGGTCGCCCTCGGCGTCGCCGAGACGCCGCTGGAGCAGGCCATCGGCTTTGTCGCCGTGCTGCTCGGCGCCGCCAACGCCGTCGGCGGCTACGTCGTCACCGAGCGGATGCTCGATATGTTCAAGAGCAGTAAGAAGGAGGACGGCTGAACATGAGTGTCGTAGTCCAACTCAGTTACTTCGTCGCCTCCATCCTGTTCATCTTCGGCCTGAAGGCCATGAGCTCGCCGGTGACGGCGCGCAAGGGCGTGATGTGGGCCGGTGTCGGCATGGTCGTGGCCACGGTGGCCACCTTCGCCCACCCGAGCGTGGGGATGGAGAACATCTCCCTGATCCTGATCGCCATCGTCCTTGGTGGCGCCTTCGCCTGGTACACGGCGCTCAAGGTGCAGATGACCGAGATGCCGCAGATGGTGGCGGTCTACAACGGCCTCGGTGGCGGTTCCGCCGGTGCCATCGCCGCGGTCTCCCTGCTCCAGGGCGCGCGAGCGGACGAGGGCTCGGTGGCCGCGGCCATGGGCTCCGACGCGGCCGCACTCGGCCTGCTCGGTGCGGTGATCGGCTCGGTGGCCTTCTCCGGCTCCATGATCGCCTGGGCCAAGCTGGATGATCGCCTGAAGAAGTCGACCCTGGTCGAGAACCACCAGTGGTGGAACGTGGCTCTGGCCGCGGCGACCCTGCTGCTGGCGATCTGGGTGTTCAATACCGGCTCCGGCTTCCCGATCCTGCTGTTCTTCATCGCCGCACTGGCGCTGGGCATCTTCATCACCGTGCCCATCGGCGGTGCCGACATGCCCGTGGTCATCTCCCTGTTCAACGCCCTGACCGGCCTGGCCGTGGGCTTCAAGGGGTACGTCCTGGGCAACCTGGCGCTGATCATCGCCGGTACGGTGGTGGGCGCCGCCGGCATGCTGCTGACCCTGCTCATGGCCAAGGCCATGAACCGTTCGCTGCTGAACATCCTGTTCAGCGGCTTCGGAGCCGCTCCGGCCGCCGCCGAGTCGGAGGCCGAGGGCGAGATGAAGGAGGTCGGTCCCGCCGACGGCGCCTACATGATGGGGTACGCCGACCGGGTGATCATCGTCCCGGGCTATGGCCTGGCCGTGGCGCAGGCCCAGCATAAGCTCTGGGAGATGGTCGAGCTGCTGCAAAAGCACGACGTGGACGTCAAGTTCGCCATCCACCCGGTGGCCGGCCGCATGCCGGGCCACATGAACGTGCTCCTCGCCGAGGCCGGCGTGCCCTACGACATGATCTACGACATGGATGAGATCAACGAGGAGTTCGAGGACACCGACGTGGTGCTGATCATCGGCGCCAACGACGTGGTCAACCCGGCCGCCCGGGAGGACGAGGGCAGCGCCATCTACGGCATGCCGATCCTCAACGTGGACTACGCCGACCAGGTTCTCGTGGTCAAGCGTGGTCGCGGGGCCGGCTTCTCCGGTGTGGAGAACAAGCTGTTCTTCCGCGACAATACCCGCATGGTCTTCGGCGACGCCCAGAAGGTCGTCTCCGAAATGGTCCAGACCGTCAAGGGTATGTAAGCCGGCTGCGGCCGGTCTGCTGGAGGCAACGGGTTTGCTGGATGAGTCCGAGCGGCTTTGGCGCTTCGCCGAGGATATCTACGCCAGGCCGGGCGTCGAAGCCGCCTGCCTCAAGCTTCAGGCCCGCTACGGGCTGTCCATTTCGCTCCTGCTGGCCGCCGTCTGGAGCGGTCTGCAGGGGCGGGGGCGGCTCGGGGTCTCCAGTGCCGAAGGTGCCATCCGCCGGGGCCAGGAGTGGGATCGAGAGGTCATCGACCCGCTCCGGGCCCTGCGGCGCCACCTCAAGCTGCATCCGCCCCGCGATCTGGCGGATGACAACCACGAGCTTCGCAAGCAGCTGATCGCCGCCGAGCTCCGCGCCGAGGCGATTGAGCAGAAGCTTTTCCTGCAAGACCTGCCCACGGACCTTCCCGCCGCCCCGGAGGGCGAGCGCTGGCGCGACGCCGCGTGGAATGCCGGCGTGGTCGTACGACGCAAGTGCCCGACCTGCGACCCGGAGGCGGTTTCGGCCATCGCGCGGATCCTCTGCGAGGCGTGCGAGGGGCTCGGGAACGAAACTGCGACGGAAGAGGTCCGACGGGTATGGCCCTGATCAACCTGCCGCGTGCCGCCCTGCTGGCGGTGGGCGGCGCCCTGTTGCTGGCCGGCTGTACGGCCCCGGATCACCTGCTCATCGAGAAGGCCGAGACGGAACGTTTCGAGCAGCGCTTCGACAGCGTCGACGAGCGTCTGGAGGCCCTGGCCGAGGCCCAGGAGCGATCCCGTGAGCTGGCGCGCGAGGCGCAGCTGGCGCGCATCGCCGGCGCCATGGAGGCGCAGACGGCGAACCGCTGGCTGGTGCCGCTGCGCCCCGTCGATCCGGGCGACCCCGAGTGCTCGGACGAGCCGGCCTGTCCCGACGATCAGTTGCGCCCGGGTCAGGAGCTCAGTGCCGACGGCATGCTCGTCTTTGGCGAGATCGAGGAGCTGCAACTGGATCCGCCGGGGCTGCTGTTCGATGCCCGGATCGATACCGGCGCCTCCACCTCCTCGGTGGACGCCCGCGAGATCGAGGAATTCGAGCGGGATGGCGAGCCGTGGGTCCGTTTCCAGATGCTCAACCCGGACGGCGATGGCCGGATCGCCATCGAGCGCCCCAAGGCGCGCAGCGCCACCATCGTTCAGGCCTCCGGGCGGGAGTCACGGCCGGTCGTGGAGTTGCACGTGACCATCGGCCGCTTCTCGGAGACGGCCGAGTTCACCCTGACCGACCGCAGCCACCTGACCTACCCGGTACTGATCGGCCGCGATGTGCTGCGCGATGTGGCGGTGGTCGACGTCGGCCTGAAGCGTGCCACCGAACCCGTGACCCCGGATGACGAGGATCTCGAGGCCATCGATGCCGATGACCATGTCGAGGAAATTGTCGAGGAAGACGACGAGGATCCGGGGGAGGACGGGGACGATGACGACAAGGACGATCAAGACAACGACACGGATGGCGACGAGCAGGAGGCGGACGACGATGACGGGGACGAGTAGACGGGCCGGGCGGCCCGCCACTGCGTGAGGGGGCCGGGGGAGCGACCATGACGGCCCGGAGGCTCTTCTTCGCGCTGGTGGCGCTGCTGATCGTTGTCGGGACCGCTACCGCGGCGTGGCGCTACATCGACACCGGCGTGCCGTTCCTGCCCGGTGCCCAGAAGCCGGTCTGGCTGGTCGAGGCGCGGATCGACTTCGAGGCCCAGGGCGACTCCGTGCTGGTCAGTTTCAACGTCCCCGACCGTCCACCGGGGTTCGAACTCTCGCTCGAGCACACCGCCTCCCCCGGTTACGGCTTCTCCACCGTCGAACAGGACGGCGTGGTCCGCGGCGAGTGGACCATCGCCGAGGCCGAGGGCGATCAGACCCTCTACTACAAGGTCCACGCCACCCCGGATGGCTCAGACCACCGCGACCGGACGGTGGACCAGGCACCGGGTGAACCGGCCTCGCCGACCTGGTCCGGTGCGGAGGAGACCGCCGCCGAGCAGATCCTTGAGCGTGCCCAGGAGACCTCCGCCAGTCCGCAGAGTCTGGCGCGCCAGCTGATCTACGCCTTCGGGACCGGCCGGGACGGTTCCGCTGACCTGCTCCTCGACAACTACGATCGCGCCGTGGTCATCGAGCGGCTGCTCCACCACGCCGGCGTCCCGGCGCGCACCTCGCTGGCCCTGGAGTTGGAGGACGGGCGGCGCAACCAGACGCCGGTGCAGATGGTGGAGATCTTCGTCGACGACCACTGGCTACCCTTCAACCCGGTGACCGGGCAGCAGGGCATCGACGACGATGTGCTGCTCTGGCACCGGGGCGGGGCCTCGCTCATCGATCTCTTCGGCGGGCAGAACGCGCGCGTGGCCTTCTCCATGAACCGCCAGAACGTGCCGGCCGAGCAGCTGGCGCGGATGGAGGAGGGGGGTGGCGTGATGAGCGTGCTCAGCGTGCATCAGCTGCCCATCGAGCAGCAGACCGCCTTCAAGCTGCTCCTGCTGCTCCCGCTGGGCGCGCTGGTGACCGTCTTCCTGCGCATCATCGTCGGCATCCGTACCTCGGGGACGTTCATGCCGGTGCTCATCGCCCTGGCCTTCCTGCAGACAGAGCTGGTCGCCGGGCTGATCAGCTTCGTGGGCATCGTCGCCCTGGGCCTGCTGTTGCGCGGCTACCTATCGCGGCTCAACCTGCTGCTGGTGGCCCGGATCGCCACCGTGATCGTGATCGTGGTCTTCATGATTGGCCTGATGAGCCTGCTCGGCTATCAGCTCGGCTTCGCCACCGGCATGACCCTGGCCTTTTTCCCGATCATCATCATCGCCTGGACCATCGAGCGCATGTCCATCCTCTGGGAGGAGGAGGGGGCCCGCGAGGTGCTCACCCAGGGCACCGGCAGTCTGGTCGTGGCGCTGGCCGCGTACCTGCTCATGAGCCGCCCGCTGGCCGAGCACCTGACCTTCAACTTCCCCGAACTGAATCTGGTGGTGGTCGCGCTGATCATGCTCATGGGGCAGTACACCGGCTACCGGCTGGTCGAGCTCAAGCGCTTCAGCGCCTTCCGGGAGGCCTCGGGATGATCCTCCGCCACTGGCGCACGGCCCGGCGCCTGCGGCAGGCGGGGATCCTCGGGATGAACCGGCGCAATGTCCACTACATCGGCCAATACAACGACCGGCGGCTGTACCCGCTGGTCGACGACAAGCTGCGCACCAAGCTGCTGGCCGAGGAGCATGGGGTCGGCACCCCGTCGCTGCGCTTCACCATCCGTCACCAGCACGAGGTCCGCGATCTGGCCGGGCGCCTGCAGGGGGTAGACGAGTTCGTCATCAAGCCGGCCAAGGGGGCGGGCGGCAAGGGGATCCTGGTGGTGACCGGGCGCCGCGGCGACCGCTTCCTGACCGGCGGCGAGCGCGAGCTCTCGCTCGAGGATCTGCAGCGCCACGTCTCCAACACGCTGGCCGGGCTGCACTCGCTGGCTGGCATGCCGGATACCGCGGTGTTCGAGGATCGCATCCGCCTCGATCCCCGGTTCGAGGCCCTCTCCTACGAGGGCATCCCGGATATCCGCGTCCTGGTCTTCCTCGGCTATCCGGTGATGGCCATGCTGCGCCTGTCCACCAAGGACTCCCAGGGCAAGGCCAACCTCCACCAGGGGGCGGTGGGCGTTGGCCTGGACATCGCTACCGGCCGGTGTGCCCACGCGGTGCAGTACGACCAGCGCGTCTACCAGCACCCGGACACCGGGGTGACGCTCGACGACATCGACATCCCCGATTGGCGCTCGCTGCTGGAGCTTGCCGCGCGGTGCCAAGAGATGAGCGGCCTCGGTTACCTGGGGGCCGATCTGGTTCTGGACCGGGATCGGGGCCCGCAGCTGCTGGAACTCAACGCCCGCCCCGGCCTGTCGGTGCAGATCGCCAACGGCTGCGGGTTGCTGCCGCGCCTGGGGGCCATTGAGGCCCTGGAAAGCCGGCACGCCACCGCCGAGGCGCGCGTCGGCTGGGCCATGGAGCAGTTCGCCGTCAGCACCTGAGGCGACGCCCTCTGGCCCCGAAGGCCGAAGCGCCAGTACGATGCGCCTCGTGTTCATTGGGGGTGAGTGACCATGGCTGTTGCCGAGATCCTGATCGCCATCCTGGTGCTCTGCCTGCTGGTACTGGCCAGCTCGGTCCTGCGCGCCTACACGCTGTGGGCGCGGCGGCTGTTCCTGCCGGCGTCGATCATCGCCGGTGCCGTGGCGCTGCTGCTCGGCCCGGAGGTGCTGGGCCGGTTCATCGGCAGCCCCTTCGAGGACGGCGCGGGGCTGTTCCCGGACTACGTCTACGACACCTGGTCGGCCATCCCCGGATTGTTGATCAGCGTCGTCTTCGCCGCCCTCTTTCTCGGCAAGCCGCTGCCGGGGCTGCGCGAGATCTGGCTGCGCGCCGGCCCCCAGGTCGTGGTCGGGCAGACCATGGCGTGGGGGCAGTACGTGGTGGGCATCCTGCTGGCTTTGCTGGTGCTGACGCCGGTCTTCGGCCTGAGTCCGATGGCCGGGGCGCTGATCGAGATCGGCTTCGAGGGCGGCCACGGCACGGCCGCCGGCATGGCCGGTACCTTCGAGGATCTCGGCTTCCCCGCCGGGGCCGATCTGGCCCTAGGGCTGGCCACCGTAGGCCTGGTCGGCGGCGTCGTGGTCGGCACCATCCTGATCAACCTGGCGGTGCGTCGGGGGATCATCGATCACCCGGAGAATGCCCAGGGGCCCGGTAGCGCCCAGGAGCGCTTCAGCGACCGTGAACTCCACCTCCTGCGCCGCGACCGCCAGCAGGAGAGCCAGACCACCGATCCGCTCACCGTCCACCTGGGCCTGGTCGCCCTGGCCGTGGTGCTGGGCTGGGGGATGCTCTCGGCGCTGCAGTGGCTCGAGGCGGTCACCTGGGCGCGTGACGGCGGGGTGGAGATCCTCCAGCACGTGCCGTTGTTCCCGATGGCCATGCTCGGCGGCGTGCTGCTGCAGGTGTTCATCATCCGCTCCGGCTATGCCGAATATGTGTCGGAGCGGACCATGTCGCGGATCTCCGGCACGGCGCTGGACTTCACCATTGTCGCCGCCCTGGCCACCCTGTCGCTGACCGCCCTCGGCGAGCATCTGGTGCCCTTCCTGCTGTTGGCCGCAACGGGCATCGCCTGGTCGTTGTTCGTGCTGGTGGTGATCGCTCCACGCGTCATCCCCTTCGACTGGTTCGAGCGTGGTGTGGGTGACTTCGGTCAGTCCATGGGCGTGACGGTTACCGGCGTGCTGCTCATGCGCATGGCCGACCCCAACAACCGTTCCGGCGCCCTGGAGAGCTTCGGCTACAAGCAGCTGCTCTTCGAGCCCATCGTCGGCGGGGGGCTGTTCACCGCGGCATCGGTGCCGCTGATCTACCAGTTCGGGCCGGTCCCGGTGCTGATCCTCGCGGCCGTGATCACCACCGCGTGGCTGGCCCTGGGCTTCCTGTACTTCGGGCGCATGGTGCCGGACGGCGGGCGCGGCCGGCTGCGGCCGGCGGCGCGGGGCTGATCCCATGGACCGGGCGCCGCGGTGCGTCTCAGCGGGCCATCAGGCGCTGGTAGGCGTCGTTGATCCGCTGCAGGGTCGCGGTATCGCCGCCCCGGTCCGGATGGTGACGCATGGCCAGGCGCCGGTAGCGGCGCCGGATCTCCGCCGGCGGGGCTCCCGGGGCGAGGCCCAGCTCGGCGAGGTCCGCCGCCCGGTCGCCCGCGCCCAGGGCCCGGCACAGGCCGTCGGCGATCAGTTGCTCCACCGCGGCGTTGTCCATGCCCTCCAGGTTGCCCGGGTCGAGGTAGAAGGCGGCCAACGGGTCGGCGCCGATCAGCGCGCGCTCGGCCGCAGCGCGCCCGGGCAGCCGGTGCAGCCGGATGCACAGGCAGTGGATCTCCAACCCCAGGCCGGCCTCGGCCAGTGCCGGGCGCAATCGGTAGAGGGCGTGGAAGAGCAGGAAGTGGGCGCGGTAGAGCGCCGCCGGCTCGCTGCGCCCCTCGCGCGTGAACAGCGGATGCCCGTCGGCGGCGAGCCGGTCCATCAGGGTCATCTCGGTCACGCCCTCGGGATGGGCGTGGAGGATGGGCTCGATGGCGGCCTGCAGCTCGGCGATGGCGGTCTCCGGCTCCATGGCTGACGACTCTAGCGCGCGCCCGGACGCCGGTCATCCCTGTGCAGCGGGGTTGCCGCCGGTTCTGCGGGTGGCGGTGCCCCGCCCGCTGCAGGAGGCGCTGGATTACCGCCCGCCGTCCGGCGCCTGGCCGGATGACCCCGTCGGCTGTCGGGTCGAGGTGCCGCTCGGCCGCAGTCGCGCCGTGGGCATCGTCGTGGAGGTGTGCCGGGGCTCCGAGGTGCCGGCAGCGAGGCTGCGTGCCGCCACCGCCTGGGTGGATGAGCGGCCGCTGCTCGACGCCGAACTGCTGGAGACGCTCACCTGGGCGGCGCGCTACTACCGCTACCCGCTGGGCACAGCCCTGGCCACCGGGCTGCCGGGCCCGCTGCGCCAGGGCCGCCCGGCACGGCGGGCGGTGGCCTGGTGGCGCCTGGACGAGCGGCTGCGTGAGGATGATGCCCCGGTGCGCCGGGCCCCGCGCCAGGCGGAGCTGCGTCGCCGCCTGGTGGAGGCCGGCGGTGCCGCGCCCTGTGCCACGCTGGTGGCGGAGCAGCCTGCCTGGCAGCGGGCCGGGCGCCTCATGGAGCGGGCCGGCCTGCTCCATCGCGAGTACCACCCGGCCGAGCGCGGGGCCGAGACGGTGCCGGCGCCCCGCCCGGGGCCAGAGCTTGACGCCGATCAGCAGCGCGCCCTGGCCGCGATCCTGGATACCGAGGGGTACGCCGCCTTCCTGCTCGAGGGGGTGACCGGCAGCGGTAAGACCGAGGTCTATCTGCAGGCCGCAGCCCGGGCGCTGGCCTCGGGGCGGCAGGTGCTGATCCTGGTCCCCGAGATCGGACTCGCCCCGCAGTTCCTTGAGCGCCTGCGCGAGCGCCTGCGCGGCTCGGTGGTGGTGCTCCACTCCGGGCTGTCCGGCGCCGACCGCGCCGAGGCCTGGCTGGCCGCCCGGGACGGCGACGCGGCGGTGATCCTCGGCACCCGCTCGGCCATCTTCACGCCGCTCCCGCGTCCGGGGCTGATCGTCGTCGACGAGGAGCACGACCCCTCGTTGGCACAACAGGAGGGGTTCCGCTACTCGGCGCGGGACCTGGCGGTTCTGCGGGCCCGCACCCTGGATGTGCCGGTCGTGCTCGGCTCGGCTACGCCCTCGTTGGAGTCTCTGCATAATGCGCGGGCCGGTCGCTACACCCACCTGCGCCTGCCGCATCGGGCGGGCGAGGCCCGTGCCCCGAGTGTGCAGCTGGTCGATATCCGCAGCCGCCGTCTGGTTGGAGGGATTTCCGCACCGCTGCAGGAGGCGTTGCGCCGGCACCTGGACGCTGGCTCGCAGGCGCTGCTGTTCCTCAACCGGCGCGGCTACGCCCCGGTGCTTACCTGCCACGCCTGCGGCTGGGTGGCCGAATGCCACCGCTGTGATGCGCGGCTGACCTACCACCGCAGCCGCGGCCAGCTGCGCTGCCACCACTGCGGATACAGCGCGCGCCTGCCGGCGGCCTGCCCGGATTGCGGTGCGGCGGATCTGCGCCCGCTGGGGCCCGGAACCGAGCGCCTTGAGGAGGCGCTCACGGAGCTCTTCCCCGGCGTGGGGCAGCTGCGCATCGACCGCGACACCACCCGGCGCCGCGGCGAGCTCGAGGCCCATCTTGCGGCCGCTCACCGGGGCGACGCCCAGTTGCTGATCGGTACGCAGATGCTGGCCAAGGGGCACCACCTGCCGGCGGTGACCCTGGTGGCGGTGATCGATGTGGATCAGGGGCTGTTCGGCGCAGACTTCCGGGCCACCGAGCGGTTGGCGCAGCTTGTGGTGCAGGTGGCCGGCCGCGCCGGGCGCGGCGATCAGCCCGGCGAGGTGCTGCTGCAGACCCGTCATCCGGAGCATCCGCTGCTGCGGGTTCTGCTCGAGCGGGGCTATCCCGCCTTCGCCGAGGCCCACCTGGCCGAGCGCCACGCCGCCGGCCTGCCGCCTTACGCCGCGCTGGCTCTTTTGCGTGCCGAGTCGGTGAATGCCGACGCACCGTACCTTTTCCTTGAGTCGGCGGCCCAGTATGGTCGAAGCCGGGTCGGCGCGGACGGCGGGGTGGAGCTGCTCGGCCCGGTGCCGGCGCCCATGGAGCGGCGCGAGGGTCGGCACCGGGCGCAGTTGATGATCCGCGCCGAGCGGCGGGTCGATCTGCAGCGTTTTCTGGTGAGTTGGAGCGGCGGGCTCGGCAGCCTGGAAGGGGCCCGCCAGGTCCGCTGGTCGCTGGATGTGGACCCGGTAGAGATGGTCTGAGTCCCGGTGTAGAGGACAGGGAGGGGTGACTCGTGTTCGTGATCAGCAAGCTCGCCGGGGCGGTCCTGATGCCCCTGAGCCTCCTGGTGCTGGCCGGCATCGTCGGCCTGGTCCTGCTCTTCACCCGCTACGGGCGCTGGGGTCGGGGGGTGCTGATCGTCACCGTGGCGGCGCTCTATCTAGCCAGCTGGGAACCGACCGCCAGCCGTTTGCTCGCCCCGCTGGAGCAGCGCTACCCGGCGCTGCTTGATCCGGCCGGGATCGCCGAGGGCGAGGAGGCGCCGGTGACCGACATCGTCGTCCTCGGCCACGGCCACCGGCTCGATCCGCAGCTGCCGGTCACCGCGCAGGCCAACGCCGACGGCGTTACCCGGGTCCTCGAAGGAGTGCGCCTCCAGCGCCACTTTCCGCAGAGCACCCTCTGGCTGACCGGCGGTGCGGTGCGCGGCGATACCCCCAACTCGGCGGTGCTCCACCGTCTGATGGGCGAGGTTGGCCTCGACGCCGGCGCTGTCGAGCGCCTGGCCGAGCCCCGCAATACCGCCGAAGAGGCCCGGGCGATGGCCGAGCGGCTCGGCGATGAGGCCGGGTCGATCATCCTGGTCACCGAGGCCTCGCACATGCCGCGGGCCATGGGCCTGTTCCGGGGGCAGGGGCTCAAGCCGATCCCCGCCCCGACGCGCCACCGTGTGCGCGAACGGGAGCCCGGCGCGGAGGCCCATCCGGGCCACGGGTTGCGTCCCTCGGTACACGCGCTGCACATGACCGAGCGCGCCTTCCACGAGTACCTGGGGATCGCCTGGGGGCGGATCCGCGGGGAGATCCGCGCCGCGGAACGCTGACGCGGCTCCGGACGGCTCAGGCGCGCTCGACCTGGTGCTGGGAGACGGTCAGCGTGGTGTGCTGCCCGGCCACGTCGAGCAGGATCATGACCCGCTCCTCGCTGCGCGAGGCACGGAAGATCCCCTCGTAGGACTGGAATGGGCCGTCGAGCACGCGCACCCGCTCGCCGGGCTGCAGGGGCTCGGGGGCCAGGTCGCAGTGGCCGTCCTCGATGCGCTGCCGGATGGTTTCCACCAGCCCGTCCGGCACGCGGGCCGGCCAGGTGCCGAAGCGCACCAGCCCGCTCACGCCGGTGGTCGAGCGGATCGGGCTCCAGTCCTCGACCCCTGCGGCCAGACGGATGAACAGGTAGCGCGGGAACATCGGCTCGACGACGGTCTGATACCGCCGCTGGCGCCGACGCCGGAACCGCGCCATGGGCAGGAAGCAGCGATAGCCCTGGTGATCCAGGTTCCACCAGGCCCGCTCCTCCTGCCTAGGCTTGCTGTAGACGAGATACCAGGCGTCCGAACGCCCGAAGTCCTCGACGAGATCTTCCGCCTGCATGGTGTGCACTCCGCCCTGATCCGCGCCGACCGGCCGCCGGGCCGTAGGGGTTATTTCCACTCCCGCTGACCGCCGATCTCGACGGCGAGCCGGTCGTCATCCTTGAGGACGTAAGTGGCACCGCAATAGGGGCAGATCATGCTGCCGGTCTCGTGGACGGGCAGGTAGACCCGCGGATGGGAGTTCCACAGGTACATGCCGGGCAGCGGGCAGCAGACCGGCAGGTCCCGGGCGGTGACCTCATAGCGGTTCGCCGCGTTCGGCTGTACCAGGTCTGTGCGATCGTGGGTCTGGGGATCCGGCACCATGCTCTCCCGCTTGGCTGCTGATCGTGATGCCGATTGTAACCGAGGCAGGCACCACGTAGGCTATTGCCTACAGTCCACCCGGGTCTGCCTCGTGAGTCAAGAGACACCGCCCCCGAATCGCATCCAGCTGCTCCGTACCCAGCTCTGGGCGTGGGCCGGCGAAACCGGCTACCGCGAGGCGGTGCGCATCGGCGCGCCGCGCTCCCGCGAGGCGGTGCCGGTGGTGGACCTGGTCCACGAGGAGCCGCCGGTGGCCCTGGCCACCCTGCTTGGCCTGCTCGAGCAGGACCGCTTCGAGGCCCCGGTGCTGCTCATCGAGCGGGGCCTGGACCGGGCCGGCACGCCGTTCCTCCACCACGAGAACGCCACCGCGGCCCTAGGGGCGGCGTGCGCGGCCCTGCACGCGCGCAGGATCGCTGGCGCGGGAACGGGCCCCGAGCTGCTCGGTGATCTGCTCGGCGTCTGGCTGATCGGCGCTGTGGCCGACTTCCCCGAGGCCCACGAAGCCTATCTGCGCGACCTGGCCCGGGGCATGGGTCCGGCGATGGTCCCCCAGGGGTGGGCGGGCACGCTCCTCCACGCCAGCCCCGCCGCCAGCGACGCGCGCGAGAGCCTGGTGGTGAACCTGATCCACGAGGCCGTGGTCGAGCGCGCCCCCGGTGCCACGCTGCGCACGGTCGGGCACGCCCTGTCGGTGCTCGACGCAGCCGGCGAGGCGGATCACGCCGTGGCCTGGCGCCGGGCGCTGGCCTTCGTGATCGGCGCCGAGCTCCACCACCACCCGGCCGGCCGCTTGTACTCGGAGTACCACGCCCACCTTGAGGCACCGGCCAGCCGCCACCGCCGCGCCGTGCTGTTCATCCAGCAGGAGGCCATCCCGGCCTACCACTCGGTCGGCGATTGATCCCGCACTCGGCGGACGGTCAACGCCCTTCCTCGTCGTGACGGTTCTCCAGGTCCCGCAGCTGCACGTGCAGGGCCCCCACCGAGATCTGCAGCTCGCGCAGGGACAGCCCCAGCGAGGCGAGCATCAGGATCAGACTGATGGTGAAGAGCACCTTGCCTAGCAGCATCGATCCGGCGAACAGGACCAGCATGCACAGGACGCAGAAGAACAGGCTGGCCACTCCGGCGACCTGCATGTTGCGGATGAGCAGCACGCGCTTGCGCAGGTTCTCGATCTGGGTGCGCAGGCACACGTCGTGGGTGGAGCGGTACTTGGATTCCAGGTCGCGGATCAGCGAGGCCAGCCCCATGAAGCGGTTGGTGTAGGCGAGCAGGAGCAGCGAGATGGCGGGGAAGAGCAGTGCCGGCGTGGACAGGGTCAGTTCGGCGGTTGGCTCGGGTGCCTGGAACATCCGCGGGCCCTCCGGTCAGGGTGGCTGAGACCCCATGATACGGACACGCGCCACGGCTGCCACCTCGTCGCGCCGGCTTCTGTCGGCTCCGGCGCCGCGGCTATAATCCCCGACCCGTTCTTCGACAGGATGCCCGCTCGCCCATGAACCTCCCGCTGCCCGGCTTCCGCGATGTCCGGGTCGTCGTCGCCGGCGACCTGATGCTCGACCGCTACTGGCACGGGGCCACCCAGCGCATCTCGCCGGAAGCGCCGGTGCCCGTGGTGCGGGTCGATGACGCCGAGGAGCGCCCGGGCGGTGCGGCCAACGTGGCGCTCAACGTGGCCGCCCTCGGCGGCGCGGCGCAAGTGATCGGCCCCACCGGCAGCGACGAGGCCGCCGACCGGTTGGCGCAGTTGCTCGAGGCCGCCGGCGTCGGCCAGCGCTTCCACCGCATTCCCGGCGCCGACACCATCACCAAGTTGCGCGTGATCAGCCGCCATCAGCAGCTGATCCGTCTCGACTTCGAGCGCGGTTTCCCCGGCTTTGATCGCGCCGCCATGCTGGCGCTGCTTGAGCCGGTGCTGACCGACACCGCGGTGGTGGTGCTCTCGGATTACGCCAAGGGGGCCCTGCCCGATCCGGCCGGGTTGATCGACGCCGCCCGCCGCGCTGGGCGGCCGGTGCTGGTCGATCCCAAGGGGGCGGATTACCGTCGTTACCGCGGCGCCACTCTGCTCACGCCCAACCTGGCGGAATTCGAGGCGGTGGTTGGGCCCTGCGCGGACGGCGACGAGATCGCCCGGCGCGCGGCGATGGTGGCGGCAGAGCTGGAGCTCGAGGCGCTGCTGGTCACCCGGGGCGAGGCGGGGATGACCCTGGCTCCGCGGGAGGGCGCTCCGGTGCACCTGCCGACCCGGGCGCGGGAGGTCTTCGATGTCACCGGCGCCGGCGATACCGTGATCGCGACCCTGGCCGCCGCGCTGGGTGCCGGGGTGGACCTCGCCGATGCCGCCGCCCTGGCCAACCTGGCCGCCGGCGTGGTGGTGGGCAAGCTGGGCACGGCCACGGTCACTCCGGCGGAGCTGGAGGCCGCGATGGGCGGCGCGGGCGGCCAAGCAGCGGGCGCCGGTGTGGTCGACGAGCCAGGTCTGCTCGCCGCCGTCCGGCAGGCCCGGGCGGCTGGAGAGCGCATTGTGATGACCAACGGCTGCTTCGATCTGCTGCACGCCGGCCACGTCGACTACCTGCAGCGGGCCCGCCGGCGGGGCGAGCGGCTGGTGGTGGCCGTCAACGACGACGCGTCGGTGGCGCGGCTCAAGGGGGCGGAGCGGCCGGTCACTCCGCTGGAGCAGCGCATGGCGGTGCTCGCCGGCCTGGATGCGGTGGACTGGGTGGTGCCGTTCAGCGAGGACACCCCGGCGCGGCTGATCGAGGTCGTGCTGCCGGATCTGCTGGTCAAGGGCGGGGACTACCGGCCTGAGCAGATCGCCGGCCACGACGCCGTGGTCGCCGCCGGCGGTGCCGTGGAGGTCTTGCCCCTGCTCGCCGGCGCGTCGACCACGGAGCTGATCGCTCGCATCCGCGGCCGCGGCTAGCCGTCCGCCGCGCTGCCCCGGCGTGGTACGCCGTGGTCGGCCAGGGCCGCATCCAGCCGTTCGACCACGTCGGCCACGCTGATCCAGTCCATGGCCTCGGGGTTGCGCACCCGGCGCCCCCAGCGGACCGATTCCACCGGCCGGCCGAGTTCGGCCTTGAGCGCCTCCGGGTAGCGGTTGGCGACGTATTCGAGGTTCAGGTAGGGGCCGGTACGCTGCGGGTTCGAGGTCGCGTAGAGCCCCACCACCGGCACCCCGCTGGCGTTGGCCAGGTGGAGCGGGCCGGAGTCCGGGCCGACGAACACAGTGGCCTGCTGCAGGACGGCCAGCAGCCCCTTCAGCGATGTCCGGCCGACCAGGTCGGCCACCGGCGCGCTGGTGGCGGCGGCGATGGCATCGGCGTACTCCCGCTCCAGCGCGGTGGGGCCGCCGGTCAGCGCCAGCGCCAGGCCGTACTCCTGGTAGGCGTACTCGGCCACGGCCGCATATTGGGTGGCCGACCAGTTGCGGAAGTTGCGCGCACGGATCGAGCTGCACGGGCTGATCGCCAGGAAGGGGCGGGCGGGCAGCCGGCCGGCCACCTCCGCCTCGGCCTCGGCGGGTACCGGCAGATCCCAGCGCAGGGTGCGTGCATCCAGCCCGGCTGCCTGCAGGAACTGGAAGAACCCATCGAGCACGTGGACCCGCGACGGTCCGGGGATCGCTCGGTGGGTGAACCACCGCTGGCCATTACGGGCGCGCGGCCGATCGAAACCGATTCGGGTGTCGGCCCGGATCGCCGTCGAGAGCAGGTTGGCCCGCCACGACGCCTGCATGTGTAACAGCACGTCGAAATGCCGGTCCGCCAGCTCCCCGCGCAGCTTGCGCACGGCGCCAAAGAGCCCGTCACCCTTGTCAACGACGATGAACTCCACCCCCGGCAGGTCGCCGACCAGGCGGTACTCCGTCTTGCCGACGACCCAGGTGATGGCGGTCTCCGGCCAGTGTTCGCGGAGCGTGTGCACCACCGGGGCCACATGGCTGCAGTCGCCGATGGCCGACAGGCGCAGCAGACAGATCGAGCGGGGGGGTGTGGATGGGTCTTGGGGCATCGCTGAGCTTACTCCTCGAGCGCGTTGTGCCAGCCCTGACGCAGGGCGGCCAGATGGCTTTCCGGCACCGGCGCCACGGCGGCGTCGTTGCGCGCGATCTTGGCCAGGCTGCGCTGCAGTCGGGCGAGGTTGCGCTCGGCCCAGCGGCCGGCGCGGGGGCGCAGTCGGGCCCGGTCCAGATCGATGACGTGGGTGGTGCCGTCGGTGGTGAGCAGGATGTTGTGGGCGTTGAGGTCGGCGTGATCCAGGCCGCGCCGGTGCAGTCGGCCGATGCAGGCGCCGATGGCGCACCAGCGCTCGGCCGGCAGTGGTCCGTGGCGCAGCGTCTCGGTGAGGGTGGCCGCCGGCAGCCGCTCGAGCAGGATCTCGGCGCGGTAGCACGGTCCGGCCATGCGCACACGGGCGGCCAGCGGGGCGGGCACGGGGAAGCCCTCGTCGTGGAGCCGGGCGAGCAGCCACCACTCGCGCCAGGGGCGCGATGCGTGGAGCCGGCCCCGGGCATAGCAGTCGCCGAGCAGCGGGCCGAGGAGCCCACCCCGGCGATAGGGCCGCAGCACGGCCGGGATCCCGCCGACCTCCAGGAAACAGGCGCTGCCGCGACCGCCGCCGGGGCGTCCGCTGAGCCGACCGGCGCGCGCCAGGGCCTCCGGTTCGAAGAGCGCGGCGTCCGGCGCCGGTAAGCGGTCAGCATCGTAGAGGATGTACTGGGGGCCTTGGCGCGTCTGTTGCGGGTCCATGGCCGCCTACTCTGCCATACCGAGGCCCACACCGGTGGTGGTAAAGTGCCGTCATGGCACACTGGAGAATACCGTCGCGGGTCTTTCTCGTTGGCCCCATGGGTGCCGGCAAGAGCACCGTGGGGCGCGAGCTGGCCACCCTGCTGGGTCTAGAGTTCATCGACAGCGATGCCGCCATCGAGGCGCGCACCGGGGTGAGCATCCCGTGGATCTTCGATCTGGAGGGCGAGGCCGGTTTCCGCGCGCGCGAGGCGACGGTGATCGACGAACTGACCCGCCGGGACGGAGTGGTCGTGGCCACCGGCGGCGGCGCGGTTACCACGCCGGCCAACCGCGACCTGCTCGGCGCGCGCGGCGTGGTGGTCTACCTGTACACCCCGGTCTCGGTGCAGCTGCAGCGCACCCGCCACGACACCAACCGGCCGCTGCTCCAGAGCGACGACCCCGAGGCGCGGCTGCAGGCCCTGCTCGCCGAGCGTGACCCCCTCTACCGGGAAGTGGCCGACGTGGTGGTGGAGACGACCGGTGGCAGGGCGCGGAGCGTGGCGCGGCGGATCATCGAGGCGTTGCAGGGGCAGGCCTCCTGAGCGTCGGCACCGACGAACGAGAGCAGACAGGCAGCAGGAGCGGTCATGCGGACACAATGGGTCGAGCTCGGGGAACGCAGCTACCCGATCTATATCGGTGACGGGGTCCTGGAGGAGGGGCTGCTCACCGGGCACCTGGAGGCGGATCGGGCGCTGCTGGTCAGCAACGAGACCGTAGCCCCGCTGTACGCCGGGCGCCTGGCCGCGCCGGGGGTCGAGGTGCAGTCGGTCACCCTGCGCGATGGTGAGCGCTACAAGACCCTGCAGACCTGTGAGCAGGTCTTCGACGCCCTGATCGAGGGCCGCTTCGACCGCTCGGCCACGGTGGTCGCCCTTGGCGGCGGGGTCATCGGCGATCTGGCCGGCTTCTGCGCCGCCACCTATCAGCGCGGCGTGGGCTACATCCAGGTGCCCACCACCCTGCTGGCTCAGGTCGACTCCTCGGTGGGAGGCAAGACCGGCGTCAACCACCCGCGCGGCAAGAACATGATTGGCGCCTTCCACCAGCCCCGCGCGGTGATCGCCGATACCGGCGTTCTCGCCACGCTCCCGGAGCGCGAGTACAACGCCGGTCTGGCCGAGGTGGTCAAGTACGGCCTGATCCGCGATCCCGCCTTCTTCGACTGGCTCGAGGGCAGTGTCGATGCCCTGCGCCGGCGCGATCCCGAGGCCCTGGCTCACGCCGTGGCCGAGTCCTGCCGCAATAAGGCTGAGGTGGTTGCTGCCGACGAGCGCGAGGCCGGTGAGCGCGCCCTGCTCAACCTGGGCCACACCTTCGGCCACGCCATCGAGACAGAGACCGACTACAGCACCTGGCTCCACGGCGAGGCCGTGGCGGTGGGGATGGTCATGGCGGCACGCATGTCGGTGCGCCTGGGCTGGCTGTCGCGCGACGGGCTGGAGCGCACCACCGCCCTGCTCGAGGCCTTTGGACTGCCCACGCAGCCGCCGGCGATCTCCGAGGAGCGCTTCCGCGAGCTGATGAGCGTGGACAAGAAGAATCGCGCTGGTCGGCTGCGCCTGGTGCTCCTGCGCGGCGTTGGCGACGCCGTGGTGACCAGCGAGTTCGCCGCCGAGGCGCTGACGGCCACACTGGCCGAGGCGGTCCGGGCGGGCTGAGCCCGCCGCAGCCTAGGTCAGCTCCTCGGGGCGGAACAGCCGGCGGTACTCCTCGATGGCGAACCGGTCGGTCATCCCGGCGATGTAGTCGGCCACGGCCCGTGCCCGCCCTGGCATGCCGTGGCGGGCCTCGCCGGCGTGGGCCGCATCGCGGGGCTGATCCGGCATCAGCTGCGGGTCGTCGAGGAAGACGTCGAACAGCCCCTGCACCACCACCTGGCTCTTGCGCACCATGCGCGCCACGCGGAAGTGGCGGTAGAGGCGGCGGAACAGGAAGTCCTTCAGGTCCTGGTGCCGCCGGGCCATGTCCGCGCTGAAGCCGATCAGCGGCCCCGGGTGCCGGCGTACCGCTTCGACGTCGGCGGGATCGGCGGCCTCGATGCGTGCCGCGGACTCGCGGATGAGATCCTCGACCTGGACGTTGATCATGCGCCGGACCACCTCGTAGATGGTGCGTCGCTCATCCAGATTGGGGTAGGCCGCCTCGACCTCAGCGAACAGCGGGCCGAGCAGGGTTGTCTCGCGGCACTCGGCGACGCTGATCAGCCCCGAGCGCAAGCCGTCGTCCACGTCGTGGCTGTTGTAGGCGACGCCGTCGCAGACGTTGACCAGCTGCGCCTCCAGCGTTGGCTGGCCGCCGTCGAGGAAGCGCTCGGCCACCGGGCCGAGCTGTCGGGCGCGCTCCACCGGGCAGCGCTTGAGCAGGCCCTCACGGGTCTCGAAGGTCAGGTTGAGCCCGTCGAACTTTGCATAGCGCTTCTCCAGGTCGTCGACCACGCGCAGGGACTGGATGTTGTGCTCGAAGCCGCCGAGCCCCTCCATGCGCTCGGCCAGGGCGTCCTGGCCGGCGTGGCCGAACGGGGTGTGACCCAGGTCGTGGGCGAGGGCGATGGCCTCGACCAGGTCGATGTTCAGGCCGAGGGCTTGGGCGCTGGTGCGGGCGATCTGGCCCACCTCCAGGGTGTGGGTCAGCCGGGTGCGGTAGAGATCGCCGACGTGGTTGACGAAGACCTGCGTCTTGTACTCCAGGCGCCGGAAAGCGCCGCAGTGGATGATGCGGTCGCGATCGCGCTGGAACTCGCTGCGGTGCCCGGGGTGGGGTTCCGCATACTGGCGACCGCGGCTGGCGCTCTCGGTGACGGCGCAGGGGCGTGGCGGGGTGGCGTGCAGGCTCACCGGTCGTCCTCGATTGCTCGGCTGGGGCGGTCAATGTGGGGGCGGGGGGCAGTTTCGTCAACGGCCGCCCCCGGTGGCGCCCCCTCCTCGACCAGGCGCGGCGTCACGAAGACCAGCAGCTCGTGGTGGCTCTGCTCCGATCGGCGCTGGCGGAACAGCCAGCCGACCAGTGGCAGGTCGCCGAGCCACGGCACCGCTTGACGCCGCTCGCGCTGCTCGTGCTCACGCACGCCGCCGAGGACGATGGTCTCGCCGGCCTGCACGCGCAGGCGGGTGGCGACGGCCTGGGTGTCGATGCTCGGCACGCCCTCGTAGATCTGCCCGACGGCGTCCTTGGTCACGCGCAGGGCGAGGTTCACCGCATCCCCGTCGGTCACCTGCGGAGTGGCGGTCAGCGACAGGGAGGCGTCCTCAAAAGCGACCGCGGTGGCGCCGGATTCGGCCGTCTCCTGGTAGGGGATCTGGACGCCCTGCTCGATGCGCGCCGTCTGCCTTTCGGTGGTCAGGACCCGCGGGCTCGAGACCACGCGCCCGTGGCCCTCGGCCTCCATCGCCGAGAGTTCAAGCTGCAGCAGGCGCTCGCCCACCTCGCCTACGGAGACGCTCAGGCGCGCGCCTTCGCCCACCGGCGGCAGGTCGGCGAGTAGCCCGTCGCCCAGGGCGGCTCCCTCACTGCCGGGTAGGGTGTCGAAGGCGAAGTGGCCGTCGCCGCGTTGGCTCGAAAGGCCCAGGCGGCTGCCGAGTTCCCGCGCGTACTCGCCCGAGGCAAGGACGATGCGCGCCTCGATCATCACCTGGCGGTTGGCCCGGTCCAGTTTGTCGATGAGCCGCTCGGCCTCGTCGAGGTGCTCCGGCTTATCGTGCATGATCAGTGTGTTGGTGCGCTCGTCGACGCTGGCATGGCCGGACTGGGAGAGTACACCGGTCTCCTCGCGCAACAGCTCGGCCAGCTTTCCGGCGTCGGCGTGAACCAGGGGCAGAGTGCGCAGGGAGGCCTCGGCGCCGGTGTCGCCGTCCCCGTCGAGCGGGCCGTGGAACGGGTCGGGCGGCCCGGCGTGCGTGCCGGTGGGGGCAGCCAGCAGCACGGCCGTGACCGCGGGGAGCAGTTGGCGTCTCATGGCTCGTCCTTCGGCGGGTGCAGGACCAGGGTCACCTCGGCCTCGAGCCGTGGTGGTTCGGCGGCGCGCAGACGCAGGTGATCGAGGCCGCGCTGCCGCGGGGCCGCGGCCTCGTCGGCGAGCCAGTCGCGGAGCGCCGCGTAATCGCCGGAGATACGCAGCTGCGCGACGACCCGACCGTCACCGCCCGCTGGGTCCCGTCGCAGGTCCTCGAGGATCAGATCCCGTGCCTCCAGGCTCCGGCTCAGTGCGCCGAGCTGCTCGCGCAGGGGTGTCCCGGGCGCCGCGTCGGGGGCCGGGTCCGGAGGCCGCGGCTCGGCGCGCAGGGAGAGCGAGCGCCGGCCGTTGTCGGTGCGGCGCATCTGCTCCAGCTCGATGTCCTCGAAGCCCGCCTCCTGCAGCGCCGCCAGGTAGCGTTCGGCGCACTCGGGGGCGGCGGCCAGGGCGTCGACGCGCAGCGTGTTGCCGAGCTCGACAGCCGTCAGGCGGGCGCGCTCGGGCAGTGCGCCGGCCAGCGTGTCGAGCCACCCGGGGGCCGCGCGCCGGCGTGCGTCTGCGGGGTCGGGGGGTGGATCGGGCGGGGCCGGATCCGCGGCAGGGCCCTCTCGTTCCTCCGGCGGCTGCGGATCCCGCCCGTGGTCGGCGGTGGGCGGCTCCACGTCGGTGTCGGCGTGGTCGCCGGCTCCGGGGGCGAGCGTACTGCCCCAGTGGGCGTGGGCCGCCACCCCCGCCAGGCCGGCGGCCAGCGCAGCGCCGGCGGCGGTGCGCAGGGCGTGCCCGTTGTCGCGGGCGTTCGGGTCCCGCGCGTGGAGCAGGTTGTCCGGCCCCGGGCAGCGGGCCACCTCGGCCAGGGCCCGGGTCAGTCGGGCTGCCGGGGTGTCTGGCAACGGGGCCGGTGGCGTCCCGGTTGCCCGGGCCAGGGCATCGCGGCTGGTGAGCAGCGCCACCGGCCGCAGGCCAGACTCGTACAGCAGCGCGCGGGCGGCGTTCAGGTCGGTGTGTCGAGCGGCGAGCAGGCGCGGCCGCCGGCGCTCGTCGCCGAGGCAGTAACGCCAGGCGGAGGCCGGTGCAGGCAGGGCGCGGCGGACGTGCAGGCGCAGCACGGCGCGGTGCTCGGAGCGGCGCAGTCCGTCGGGCAGGCGGAGCCGATGGCGCTGCACGCGGCTCTCGGGCACGGCCATCGCGACCCGCGGCCGGCCAGCGTCGAGCCGGCGGCAGGCCGCGCGCAACGCCTCCCGTCGGCCCTCTGCGCCCGTGCCACGGACGGGTTCCGCGGTGTAGGCGTAGTGGCTACGGCGCCGCAGGCAGACGTGCACGGTTCGTCCGGCCACGGCGACGCCGAGCGTCGCGGTGCTGGGCAGGGGCATCCCGTCTCCTCCCTGAGACGCTGGTTCCCGAGCCGCCGCCACCGGTCCCTGGTGCGCGGCGAAGAGCGTCCCCCCACTATAAGGCGGGAACTCGCCCGTTCAAGAGGTGGTCAGTATACTGCCTACAGAGTTTGCCAAGGCGCCTGCGCCCCGTCCCCATGAAGCGATTCCTGCGTACCCTTCTCTACACCACCGTCGCCCTGGTCGGTGTCGGCGCTGTCCTGGCCGCGGCGGCCGTGGCCTACGCCGTGTTCGTGCTCGCCCCGCAGCTGCCGGATGCCGAGTCGCTGCGCGACGTGCGCTTCCAGCAGCCGCTGCGTGTCGTCAGCGCCGAGGGTGAGCTCATCGCCGAGTACGGCGAGCAGCGGCGCCAGCCGGAGGATATCGACGATCTCCCCACCGATCTGCTGCTGGCGTTCATCGCCGCCGAGGACGACCGCTTCTACGAACACCCCGGGGTGGATTACCAGGGCCTTGCGCGTGCGGTCGGCCACGTGGTCCGCGAGCGTTCCTTCGGGCCCGGTGGTTCCACCATCACCATGCAGCTCGCGCGGAACTTCTTCCTTTCGCGCGAGGTGACCATCCTGCGCAAGGTCAACGAGATCCTCCTGGCGCTGCAGATCGAGCGGACGCTGTCCAAGGAGGAGATCCTCGAGCTCTACCTCAACAAGATCTACCTGGGCCATCGCGCCTACGGCGTGGCGGCGGCCGCGCAGGTCTACTACGGCAAGGACCCCGACGAGCTCGATCTGGCCCAGATGGCGATGATCGCCGGCCTGCCGAAGGCGCCCTCGGTAGCCAACCCCATCCGCAATCCGCAGCGGGCGCTCCAGCGGCGTGCCTACGTTCTCGGCCGGATGCTCAACGAGGGCTTCATCAGCCCGGAGCGCTATCAGGAGGCCATGGCTGCGCCGATCACCGCCGATTTGCACGCCTCGCGCAGCCGCGTGGACGCTCGCTACGTCGGTGAGATGGTGCGCCGGACCATGACCGAGCGCTACGGGCCCGAGGAGGCCTACACCGGTGGCTACACGGTCTACACCACCATCGAGAAGGACCGTCAGGACGCCGCCAACCGGGCCCTGCGCAGCGGCCTCCGCGATTACGACCGGCGCCACGGCTACCGGGGGCCGGAGGGCAGCGTTGAAGCGGAGCTGGTTGGCGATCCGGCGGCCATGGAGGAGGCACTGACCGCCCACCCGCCCTTCGGAGGCCTGCAGGCGGCCGTGGTGCTCGCCGTGGAGCCCGAGGCGGCGTGGGTCTGGCCGCGTGGCGGGCGCGTGCTACAGGTCGACTTCGAGACCATGGAGTGGGCGCGCCCCTACCGGGATGCCAACCGGCGCGGTCCCGCCCCGGAGGAGGCGGGCGACGTGGTGGAGGTCGGCGATATCGTGCGTGTCGCGCCGCGGGGCGAGGGGCGCGGTGCCCTCAGCGCCGTCCCCGATGTCTCCGGCGCGCTGGTGGCCCAGGACCCGATGGATGGCCGGGTGCGGGCGCTTGCCGGCGGCTTCGACTTCCGGCTCAGTTCCTTCAACCGGGCGGTGCAGGCGCGGCGGCAGACCGGTTCGGTGTTCAAGCCGTTCATCTACTCGGCGGCCCTCGAGAACGGCTACACGCCGGCCACCCTGGTCAACGATGCGCCGGTGGTCTTCCGGGACGATGCCCTAGAGAGCTACTGGCGGCCGGGCAACTACTCGGGCCGTTTCTACGGCCCCACCCGGCTGCGCGAGGCGCTGGTCTTCTCCCGCAACCTGGTCTCGATCCGGGTGCTGCGCGACGTCGGCATCGACCCGACCATCGCTCACGCCGCCCGCATCGGCTTCCCGGCGGAGAGCCTGCCGCGGGATCTCTCCCTGGCCCTGGGCAGCAACAGCGCCACCCCGCTGCAGATCTCCAGTGCCTTTGCGGCCTTTGCCAACGGCGGGTACCGCGTCATCCCCAATGTCATCGAGCGCGTCGAGGACGGCGCCGGCGAGGTGGTCTTCCGGCCGGATTTCCCGGAGGCGTGCGAGCTGTGTCGCGACGACCTGCCCATGGCCTCGGTCCCGGGCGAACGCATCGGCCTGTTCGATTTGCCGCCGCAGGCCGAGCGTGTCCTGCCCGAAGACAACGCATGGCTGATCAGCGACATGCTCTCCGATGTGGTGGAGCGCGGTACCGGCCGAGGGGCCCGGCGGGTGCTCGACCGCGAGGATCTGGCCGGCAAGACCGGCACCACCAACGACCTGCGCGATGCCTGGTTCGTGGGCTACAACCAGGACCTAGTGGCCACGGCGTGGATCGGCTTCGACGACCAGCGCAGCCTGGGCCGGGGCGAGACCGGCGCCACGGCCGCGCTGCCGATCTGGGCGCGGTTCATGTCGGTAGCCCTCGACGGGGTCGAGGAGCGCTCCGTTCCGCGCCCGGACGGTCTGGTCACGGTGCGCATCGATCCGGAGTCCGGGCGCGCGACGAGCTCCGAGAACCCAGAGGCAATTTTCGAGACCTTCCGCGAGGAGACCGTTCCGGTCCGCGAGGACCGCGATCGCCGGCAACGCGACGGCGAGCATTCGGAGCGGCAGCTCTTCTAGGCGGATGGCACCAGCAGACGGCCGGAGCAGGGGGGAAGCCATGGGACGCAGAAGTGCCAACCACCAGCGCGATCAGCGCATGCGGCTGAGCCTGATACGCGAGGCAGCGCGGCTGATGGCCGAGGACGGCGTACGTGATTACTACGCCGCCAAGCGCAAAGCGGCGGAGCGCCTGGGCGCCAGCGACACCCGTAACCTCCCCGGTAATCAGGAGATCCAGGAGGCGCTGCTGGAGTACCACACCGTCTTCGGTGGCGAGGAGCACGAGGCCGCGCTGCGCCATCTGCGCCGGCGTGCCCTGGAGGCGATGGATTTCTTCGCCGACTTCCGCCCGCGGCTGGTGGGGCCGGTGCTCGCCGGAACCGCCGACGCCGAGTCGCCGGTGCAGCTGCACGTCTTCGCCGATACCCCCGAGACGGTTCTGATGTTCCTCATGGACCGGCGCATCCCCTTCGAGTCCGATGAGCGGCGCCTGCGCTTCGGCCGCGACGGGTGGTCCATCCAGCCGATGTTCCGCTTCCTGGCCGGAGATACCGAGGTGGAGCTGACCGTTTTCTCGGAGGCCGGCCTGCGCGAGCCGCCCCGCAGCGAGGTCCACGGCGGGGCGATGGAGCGCGCCGGCGTTGCTGAGGTGACCGCGCTGCTCGAGGCGGTGGTGGGCGAGGAGTAAGGGGGCGGGGGGCCGCCCCGTGGCGCCGGGGGGGGGGGCCCCGGGGGGGGGGGGGGGGGGGGGGGGGGGTTTTTGGGGGGGGGGGGGCCGCCCGTTGCCGCCGGTGGCGGGGCAACGGGGGTCGAGCTCAATCCTTCCGGCGCTGATCGATGGGGACGTAATCTCGCCGAGCTGCGCCGGTGTAGAGCTGTCGCGGTCGCCCGATGCGCTGCTCCGGATCGGCGACCATCTCGTTCCACTGGGCCAGCCAGCCCGGCGTCCGGCCGAGGGCGAACATCACCGTAAAGAAGTCGGTGGGGATGCTCAGAGCCCGATAGATGATGCCCGAGTAGAAATCCACGTTCGGGTAGAGCTTGCGCTCGACGAAGTAGTCGTCCTGCAGTGCCCGCTCCTCAAGCTCCATAGCCAGCTCGAGCTGCGGGTCATTCTCGATGCCCAGGTCGTTGAGGACCTCGTGGCAGGTCTTGCGGATGATCCGCGCCCGCGGGTCGAAATTCTTGTAGACCCGGTGCCCGAAGCCCATCAGGCGGAACGGGTCATCCTTGTCCTTGGCCTTTTCGATGTACTTCGGCACCTGGCTGATGTCGCCGATCTCGTGGAGCATGTTCAGCACCGCCTCGTTGGCGCCACCGTGGGCGGGGCCCCACAGGGCGGCGCAGCCGCAGGCGATGGAGGCGAACGGGTTGGTGCCGGTGGAGCTGGCCAGGCGGACCGTGGAGGTCGACGCGTTCTGCTCGTGATCAGCGTGGAGGATCAGCAGCTGATCCAGCGCCCGCGCGTGGATCGGATTGATCTCGTACGGCTCCGTGGGGCGCGAGAACAGCATGTTGAGCAGGTTCTCGGTGTAGTAGAGCCGGTTGAGCGGGTAGACGAAGGGCTCGCCCGCCATGTGCTTGTAGGCCGCGGCGGCGATGGTGGGCATCTTGGCCAGCACGCGGTGGCAGGTGAGCATCCGGTTGCGCGGGTCCCCGAGCTTGATGGCGTCGTGGTAGAAGGCCGACAGCGATGCCACCACGCCGGTGAGCATGGCCATGGGGTGCGCGTTGTAGTGGAAGCCGTCGAAGAAGTCCTTCAACGACTCGTTGATCATAGCGTGCTCGGTCACCGCCCGGTTGAACTGGTCCAGCTCATCCTTGGTGGGCAGCTCACCGTGGAGCAGCAGGTAGGAGACCTCGAGGAAGTTGCTGTTCTCGGCCAGATCCTCAATGGGGTAGCCGCGGTAGAGGAGCACCCCGTTCTCGCCGTCGATGAACGTGATGTCGCTGCGACAGCTCGCCGTCGAGGTGAAGCCGGCATCGTAGGTGAAGTATCCAAACTCTTTGTACAGGTTCTGGATATCGACGACGGCCGGCCCGTGCGTTCCCTCGCGGATGGGCATCTCGACACTGTGGCCGGTGGTGTTGTCGGTGACGGTGACGGTTTTCGACGTCATGATGCCCCTCCGCTGCTGCCCTGGATAACCGCGCTCGGCGCAGTCCGGGGGTTACTGGCTGGAGCTGCCCCGGGTCATGCCGAAGCGCTTGCGGAAGCGGTCGACCTGCCCACCAGAATGGACCACACGCTGCTTGCCGGTGAAGAACGGATGGCTCCGGCTGGAGACCTCGATCTTGACCAGCGGGTACTCGTTGCCGTCCTGCCAGGTGATGGTCTCGTCGGTCTGGACCGTGGAGCGGGTCAGGAAGGAAAAGTCCGTCGAGATGTCCTGGAAAACGACTTCGCGGTACTCGGGATGGATGTCTTTCTTCATGGTGACCCTCTGCGACGTTCAGCCGCGTTCTTGAGCATGTTAAACCGCGGATAGTAGCCGCCGCAGCATAGGGGGTCAAGATGGCCTGCCGGCGCGCCGCAACGCTTGACAGCGGGCGGGTCGCCGCCTAGATTCCACGTCACGTGTCAGCCACACGAGGAGACCGTCATGCCGGACGGTAACGGCAGTACGCCAAGCAACGACGTCGTACCGCGAACCAACGCCCGTCCCGGGGTGCCGGCCGACTGACGGAGTCTCTGCCGTCTCTCTGTCTCCGGTGCCGCGGGTCGGGCACCCGAACACTCAGGAGGCAGAGATGACCATCACCACCGAGCATCAAGACCATGGCCTCGGCGCACCGGCTCGCGCCGAGTATGCAGACCGCCTGCCCGCCGCCGCGGCACGGCGCATCGCACAGATGGCCCCGGCCGAGCGCCCGGCGGCGCTGCGCGCCATGCCGGACGGGGAGAGCCTGGCCACCTTCCTGGAGATGCGCCCCGCTGCGCAGGCGAGCGTGCTCGAGCACATGGACCGAGGCCCGGCCGCCCGCCTGGCCAACCGTCTGCCGTTCAATACGCTGGCCCGCGTGCTTGAGCGCCTGGATCCGGAGTGCCGCGACGAGGTCGTACGCAACCTCCGCCCGCTCAAGCGCAGCCGCGTCGAGACGGTGCTCTCCGGGCGTCTGCAGTAATCCGGCTCGCCGCTCTCGCGGGGGTGCCCCGTCGGGGCCCCCCCCCCCGCG
>NZ_JAJNRE010000080.1:0-1159 GCF_022228025.1 Halorhodospira sp. 9622
CCACTATGTGGAAACTGCCCGTGCCCAGGAGGACTTCGGCAGCGTCCGCACAAGATGTGGTCCCGCGGTCGCCTGAGCCGATGGAGCTTTTACCCACACAGATCGCGAAGGTGCCAGCTCCGGGCGTGCTGGTCCACTCTGATCAGGGCTCGCAGTACGGCAGTGACGACTGGCAGCGCTTCTGCATCCACCACGGGCTGACCCCGAGCATGAGCCGCCGCGGCAACTACTGGGATAATGCGGTCGCCGAGTCGTTCTTTGGTAGCCTGAAAAAGGAGCGGATTAAAAAAACGCATCTACAAACCGCGGGATCTCGCTCGCTCCGACATCTTCGACTACATCGAGGGCTTCTATAATCGAGTCCGCCGACACAGCCACCTCGGGGGTATCAACCCGGAGGCGTTCGAGGTGGCCTCAAAATGAAGTCCGGAGCTGTCCAAGGTCACGGGGGAAGTCCACTCGAAGGTTGAGCCTACGCCATAGCCCGCGGTATTCATGACTAGGCCCAGCTGACCGTTCTTGCGGGTGGGTAAGGCCCTGGACTGGGCAGTACCTGACCACCTCGGCGCATGAGCTGTCCCGCAGAAGGGGGCCTGCGGCTTGCTGAAGGCCCCCTTCTGCGGTCGTGGGGGCTGTGAAATGGCCACGCGGCCATAGGGCGGCACGCCGACACTTATCCAGCGGCGGGTTCGGCCCCTTGCACGGCCCAGTTGCCCTGCTATTCCGGTGCGGGATCCGCCCGCGTGAGACGGCGCAGGAGCGCGCGCCAGTGAGAGGCGGCCCGCCGTTCCAGGATTACATGCACTCGCCGGGCATGGCGCTGGACGCGCACGGCGCTTTTGAGCACCTGCTCGCGCAGCCGGCGCAGGCTCCAGCCGTCCCCGGTGCCGCGCTCCAGGCTGTCGCGCAGCACGTGCAGGAGCTGGTAGGCGAGCGCCCGGAGGGCTAGCAGCGCCTGGCTTCGGGCGAAAGCCTGCTCCTCCGTCGCCTGGCCGCGCCGGGTACAAGGCAGGGACTCGCCGATGACGTCTTTGAATTCGCCGAAATGCGCCTCTGCCTTGCCGCGCTGCTGGTAGTGGCGCCGAACAAAGCGCTGGCTGCCTGCGCTGTTGGTCACCAGGTAGAAGGCTTCGCGGAAGAGTTCACCGGGCCGCTCACG
>NZ_JAJNRE010000081.1:0-1143 GCF_022228025.1 Halorhodospira sp. 9622
CTCGAGGCGACCAGACAGCGCCTGGAGCAGGCCGAGCGGATCGGGCGCCTTGGCCACTGGGTGACCTACCCACGGACCGGACGGATGGTCTGGTCGCCGATGATGTACGAACTCACCGGGTTCGACCCAGAGCAGCCGCCCCCGGACTGGGCGACCCTGATCCAGCGGATCCCGGAGACGGATCGCTTCCAGATCGCCGAGTACCAGTTCGAGGCGGACCCTTCGCTGGAGTCGAGCCAGGGGGAGTACCGGATCCTCCACCCCGATGGGCGCACCCTGTGGGTCCGTGAAGCGGCGTGCCAGTGGCGGGACGAGCACGGCACCTGGATTGTCCAGACCATTGTCCAGGACATCACGGAATACCGACAGGTCCTGGACCGGGTCGAAGAGCGCCGCCAACAGCTTGAGGCCATCCTGCAGGCCGAGACCTCGGTCAGCCTGATCCAGACCGATCTGCACGGCACGATCTGCGAGGCCAGCCGCAGCGCCGAGTTGCTCTTCGGTTATCCGCGCGAGGCCCTCATCGGCAGAGATGTGCGCACATTGCACGAACCCGCGGATCGCGCAGAGGTCGCGGAGGGGATTGAGTGGCTCCGGCGCACCCGGCAGGAGTACACACGCGAGTACGAGCTGATCCGGTCAGACGGTGAGCGCTTCCGCGCCCGGGTAAGCGTGGCGCCCGTACTCAATGCGCAGGGCGAGCTAATCGGCAGGCTCGGCGCCTGTATGGACCTCAGCCAGCAATCCGCCGAGCAGCATCGGCTGCGGCTGGCCCAGGAGGCCGCCGGCTTCGGCGTCTGGGAGTGGGATACCCGGGCCGACGCCGTAACGCTGGATGCGACCTGCTGCCGGATGTTCGGGTTGGACCCGATGCAGCAGGCGCCGCTCTCTTACGAGCAGTGGCGCTCCAGCGTCCATCCCGACGATATCGCGCCCATCGAAGCGACCCTGGAGCGCCAGCTAACCAGAGGGCACACGTTCACGTACGAGTTCCGGTATCGCTGCGCCGACGGGGATTGGCTCTGGGTCCAGGCCCGTGGGCAGACGCTGCGGCGGGCGGCGGATGGCACCCCGGCACTGATCGCCGGAACCTACGTTGAGGTGCAGCAGCTCAAGGAAACGGAGTTCGCCCTGCGCCGCCGT
>NZ_JAJNRE010000082.1:0-1134 GCF_022228025.1 Halorhodospira sp. 9622
AGTGGTCAGTCAGCCCGGTAGGGTGGGGTGGTGAAGGCGGTTTGGCGCGAACCGTTTCTACGCGGAATCATACGTGGGACGCTCTCCTTGGCCGGCATCGATCAGGGTGTCCATCCGAAGGCTAAGGGTAACGCACTCGAAGCTGGGTGGGCATGACGGGGCGCTTTGCGAAGCCCCCGTCGCCGGCGTGGGGGCACCCGGGGTGATAGGGTGCCGCGCATGGTGTGCGGGCCAAGGATCTGGGGTCGGCAGCGGTGTTCGTGGCGATCGTCAATGCCGTCGCGCTTTGGCTGCTGGTGTTGCTTGGGTGAATCGCTGAGCCTCGTTCATGCGCACGCGAAGGCGTGCAGGGTTGGCGTGCCCGCTCGACGCAGAACCAGAACGGTTATTTCTGCACAGGCGATGCGAGACCCCGCTTAAGCCGCTGACATCTGGAGGCTTGTTCGCAAGGTACTGATTTTTGGCGTTTTGTGGGTGGGTAGTCTTTGTCCAATAGACCTCGAAGGCCCTCGCGGAGCGGGTTCGGCAAACTTTCTCCACACGGTTATCCACAGGTTCTGTGGAATCCTGGTCGACTCAGAGGCGAGGAGGCTGGGGGGGATGCCGGCACCGCTACGGCACAGTTTGTGGCATCCGGAGCAAGTTCCGCTTGTAGCAGGGCTTGCTCTGTTAGCGGCCCCGTCTACTGACCCTCCAAGATGGTGGTCATGGACAACAGGGGGTGACACGCCCGAGCGCACGCGGGGGAATGTGGTGGTTGTAGGCGGCAGCATGTCTCCGTGCAGCGGAAGGCCGCGGCCGGCTAACTGGCTGCGCTGCGCGCCTCGCGGGTGGTCCGCGAGGGCGCCGGCGGATCAGGCGGGAGCCGCCGCCCCGAGGCGCGGCCAGAGGTCGCCCGGCGGCATGGGCCGGGCGTAGTAGAAGCCCTGTGCCTGGTCCACCCCGTGCCGGCTTAGGGCCTCGGCCTCCGCAGCGGTCTCCACGCCCTCGGCGACGGTCTCCATGCCCAGGCTGGCGGCGATTCCCACGGTCGCCCCGACGATCCGGCCGGAGACGGGGTCATCGAGGAGGCCCTGGGTGAAGCTGCGGTCGATCTTGACCTGCTGCGCCGGCAGTTGCTGGAGGTAGAGTAGC
>NZ_JAJNRE010000083.1:0-1153 GCF_022228025.1 Halorhodospira sp. 9622
CCCCCCCCCCCCCGACAGGACGCGGCTGGGTCGTTGGTTGATGTTAGCCAAGCAACGGCTCCTTATGGTTGTTCGCGATCCGTCTCCATGCGCTCAGGCACTCTGGAAGACGCGGGTATCGCCGACCCCTTCGCGGATGACCTCGGCGGCCTCACCGGTGAGATCGATCACGGTGCTCGCCCCGCCCCCGGTGGGCCCGCCAGCAACGACGGCGTCGATCAGCTTGCCGATGCGCTCACGGATCGCCTCGGGATCGTCGAGGGGCATGTCGTCACCGGGCAGCTGCAGCGTCACGCTCATCAGCGGCTCGCCGAGAGTGTTGAGCAGTGCGCGGCTGGCCGGGTGGTCGGGTACGCGGATACCAATGGTCTTGCGCTTGGGGTGCTGCAGCCGCCGGGGCACTTCGGACGTAGCCCGCAGGATAAAGGTGTACGGCCCCGGTGTGTGGGACTTGAGCAGGCGGTAGGCGTAGTTTTCCATCTTGGCGTAGGTGCCGATATCCTTGAGATCCTTGCACGCCATGGTGAAGTTATGGCTGTTGTCCAGACGCCGGATCTCGCGGATGCGGTCGAGGGCGGCCTTGTCGCCGAGGCGACAGCCGAGGGCGTAGCTCGAATCCGTCGGGTAGGCGATGACACCCCCATCGGCAAGAGTCTGCACGGCCTGGTTGATCAGGCGCTGCTGGGGCGTCTCCGGATGGACTTCAAAGTACTGCGCCATGACTTCCTCTCCCGTGGACACGCCCCGGCCATCCCGGGGCACGGCTTCATTGTACCGGACCCCTTTCGGAGCGATAAGGTAACGACCCATGTATTACGCGATCATGAGCAGGGACGTGGAGAACAGTCTGCCGCTGCGCCAGTCAGCGCGGGCGGAACACCTGGCACGGCTGGAGCAGCTGCGCGACGAGGGGCGGCTGTTGCTCGCCGGGCCGTATCCGGCCGTGGACACGGAGACCCCCGGTGAGGCCGGTTTCACGGGCAGCCTGGTGGTCGCCGAGTTCGAGTCACTAGAGGCGGCGCAGGCGTGGGCGGATGCCGACCCCTACGTGGCGGCGGGCGTCTACGCGCAGGTGGACGTCCGGCCCTTCAAGCCAGTGCTACCGTAATCGGGTGCGATCGCCACGGCCCGCCCTCGCCGGTGGTACCCGGCC
>NZ_JAJNRE010000084.1:0-1085 GCF_022228025.1 Halorhodospira sp. 9622
GCAAAATAGCGGCCTGACATCGTGAGGGTGTAAGCCGTGACGGGAGGCCCCCGGCCGGCTTTCCTTGGCAGCCGAGGACTGCTGCCCGCTCGGGGCAGTCTTTCTGGCCCGACGTATCAGGGGTGAGATTGTGCCTCAGTGCGGTCAAGGGCGAGGCCGCGCTGAAGCCCCCTACCGTTTGCCTCCTTATCCCTGGGTGGCCGACGAAGGAGCAAGAGGAGCGCTGGTTAAATCCGCCCCCGAGTGGGTCTAGTCTCTTGGCCACGCCGGTGGTCATGGGCCGTGGCCAGTCCAGATGGTCATCCGGCGTTGACCCGCCGGCATTTTTTCGAAGAGGTGCTATCGCTACCGTCGGGCTCGGCTAACTGGCGCGATTCCCGGCGTCGGTGCGCCGATGATCCTCGATCAAAGCCCGGGCCACGGCTTGTGGCTCACGCTCCATGATGCGCAAGAGCGTGGCGGCGGCACCACGCGGGGTGCGCTGGCCTTGTTCCCACTTTCGTAGTCCGGAAGCGCTGACACCGAGTAGTCGGGCGAACTCTTCCTGGGAGAGACCGAGCTCGGCGCGGATGCGTCGCACCTGGGGGAAATCGGTGTGGTGCTCGCGTACGTCAGATCTTTCGCCCCGGGCGTGGGCGAGTGCCTCGCCAAGGGAGTCGATGAGCTCGTCGGCGAGGTTGGTCGGTTGATCGCTCATGATCAGCTCCGTGCTGTTGCCTTGATCGCCTCGGCAAACGCCGCGACTTGTCTACGCTGCTCGGAGGTGAGATCGACCTGCTCGCCCTTGCCGTAGATGAGCAGCGCGTAGAGCGGAAGTCCGGGGCTGTAGTAATAGTAAATCACCCGTAACCCGCCGCTCTTGCCCCGGTTCCGCGCAGAGTAGCGAATCTTCCGGACTCCCTTGGCGCCGGGGATCTCCGCGCCTTGCTCGGCATTGCGGGCAAGAAACTCGATCAACGCGTGATGTTCCTCGCTCGTCAGCAGTTTTTGTGCGCGGCGTTGGAACGCGGAGGTTTCAGCGACGGTTTGCATTGTGCTTAGGGTGCCCCAATGGGGCACACTCTTCAACCAACGGCAGGCGGCCC
>NZ_JAJNRE010000085.1:0-1085 GCF_022228025.1 Halorhodospira sp. 9622
TGTTGCGACCTGCGTGATCATATACCGCCAAGGAGTTATGCTCTGTTTCAAGCCCGGTTGGCGTTACAGGAACTGGGCGAGAGCCTGAAGGCGGAAAGACGAGGTCGGTAATATGGCCGGAGCGACCATCCACAAGCAAGCGCGCACGACGCCGCAGCTGCGCGAGGAGATCCGCAACTCGACGCTCTCGGAGCGGGCCCTGGCGGAGAAGTACAACATCAGCCGCGCGACGGTGCGCAAGTGGAAGTATCGGGAGACGAGCGAGGACCTCAGCCATCGCCCGCACCGGCTGCACACGGCACTGTCGCCGGCGCAGGAGGCGATTGTGGTGGAGCTGCGGCGCACCCTGCTGCTCCCCACCGATGACCTGCTGGTGGTCGTGCGTGAGTTCATCAAGCCAGACATGGTCCGCTCGGCGTTGCAGCGGCTGCTGGTCCGTCACGGGGTCTCGCAGCTCAAGGAGCTGATCCCGCGCCCGGAGGGCGAGTCGCGGCCGACGAAGACGTTCAAGGACTACCGGCCCGGTTACGTGCACGTCGACATCAAGTACCTGCCGGAGATGGCCGATGAGCAGGGGCGCACGTACCTGTTCGTGGCCATCGACCGGGCCAGCCGCTGGGTCTACCTTGAGCGCCACCGCGAGAAGTCGCACAAGGCGGCTGTGCGCTTTCTCAAGCGCCTCCAGGAGAAGGCCCCGTTCCGGATCCATACGCTGCTTACGGACAACGACCAGGCCTTCACAGACCGCTTTACGCAGAAGACCCGACGTCCCTCGGGGCGGCATGCCTTCGACCAGCTGTGCGCCAGCCACGACATCGAGCACCGGCTCACGCCGCCTCGCCGTCCGCAGACGAACGGCCTGGTGGAGCGATTCAATGGCCGTATCAGCGAGATCCTGCGCACGACTCACTTCGATTCGGCCTCCGATCTCGACTCGATGCTCTGGCACTATCAGCGCCTCTACAACCACCACATTCCCCAGCGTGCGCTCGGGCATCTTACCCCTGTACGCAAACTCAAGCAGTGGTACGAGGAGCGCCCCGATTTATTCCGTAAGCAGGTACATGATCAGTCAGGTCTTGACA
>NZ_JAJNRE010000086.1:0-1040 GCF_022228025.1 Halorhodospira sp. 9622
ACCGGACTCGGCCGTATCCGTCTGGCGGGCCTGCCGGATCTCATCCTCGGGTGGGCCGAAGACCTTGCGCGTCAGGCGCACATACCAGGCGGCCGCCTGGACCTGGATGACGAAGGCGATCGCGATGACCAGGGCGGCATTCGCCCCCTCGGCGCCGAACGCGTTCATGGCGATCGCCAAAGCGATGGAGAGGTTGCGCATCACGGATCCGTAGACCAGCGCGATGGCGTCGCCCCGCGGCAGGAGGGCCTTGCCGAGCAGGGTGCTCAGCGGGAAGTTGATGGCGTAAAGCAGGGCCACCGGGGCCAGGATGTAGAGCAGCCGCTCCGGCGCCGCGAGGATGGTCTCGGCGTTGAGCGCCATGGCGATGAAGACGATGCCGAGGACGCCGAGCGTGGACAGGGCCGGGAAGCGGAAGGCCCAGCGGTTGCGGAAGTCCTCCTGGCCGTAGCGGCGCACCAGCGCGCGCTGGGTGAGCACGCCGAGGATGAGCGGCAGCACCACGATCACCAGCACCTGCTGGGCGATGGCCCAGAGATCGACGTGGATCTGCGCGCCGAGCAGGGCCTCCACATAGAAGGGCGTCGCGAGGGCCCCGAGCAGGAGCCCGATGACCGTCATCTTGACCGCTGCGGCGAGGTTGCCGCCGGCGAAGCCGGTCCAGGAGATGGTCATGCCGCTGGTGGGTACCAGGCCCGCGAGCAGCAGTCCCAGCGCCATGTAGGGCTGGTCCGCGAAGAAGAGCAGGCCCAGGCCGAAGGCGATGAACGGGATGACGGCGAAGTTGACGCCCTGGGTGAGCAGCTGGGCACGCAGATCCTCCCAGCCGGTGAGGTGCGAGACCCGCAGCGTGACCATCATCGGGTAGACCATCAGGAAGGTCAGGGGCAGGACGAGCCACCGCAGCGGATCCGAGGGCAGGAGGGCGCCGTAGAGGAAGCCCAGGACCAGCATGGCCGGGATGGCCCAGGTCAGGCGCTTCTGGATCGCGTAGAGGATGGACCACATGGTCGTGCTCCTCCCTGGCAGCAGGCGAATGG
>NZ_JAJNRE010000087.1:0-1008 GCF_022228025.1 Halorhodospira sp. 9622
CCCGAGCCGGAGTTCTTTGTCTTCGACGACGTCCGCTGGGGCGCCGATATGAGTGGCTGCTTTTACAAGGTGGACTCCGAGGAGGCCGGCTGGAACTCCGAGCGGGTGTACCCGGACGGCAACATCGGCCACCGCCCCGGCGTGAAGGGCGGTTACTTCCCGGTCCCGCCGGTGGACTCGCTGCACGACATCCGCGCTGCCATGTGCCAGGCCATGGAAGAGATGGGCCTGGAGCCGGAGGTCCACCACCACGAGGTGGCCACCGCCGGGCAGGGCGAGATCGGCACCAAGGCTCGCACCCTGGTCAAGAAGGCCGACGAGCTGCAGACGCTCAAGTACTGCGTGCACAACGTCGCCCACGCGTACGGCAAGACCGCCACCTTCATGCCCAAGCCCCTGGTGGGTGACAACGGCAGCGGTATGCACGTCCACCAGTCGATTTCCAAGGGCGGTAACAACATCTTCGCCGGCGACCAGTACGGCGGTCTCTCTGAGGAGGCGCTTTACTACATCGGCGGGATCATCAAGCACGCCAAGGCAATCAACGCGTTCGCCAACGCCTCGACCAACAGCTACAAACGCCTGGTGCCGGGCTTCGAGGCGCCGGTGCTGCTCGCCTACTCGGCGCGCAACCGCTCCGCTTCGGTGCGGGTGCCCTACGTGGCCAACCCCAAGGCGCGGCGCATCGAGGTACGCTTCCCGGATCCCACCGGTAACCCGTACCTGACCTTCGCCGCCATGCTGATGGCCGGTCTCGACGGCATCCGCAACAAGATCCACCCCGGCGAGGCGATGGACAAGGACCTCTACGACCTGCCGCCGGAGGAGGAGAAGGAGATCCCCAAGGTCGCCTTCCAGCTCGATCAGGCGCTGGAGGCGCTGGACAACGACCGGGAGTTCCTCAAGCAGGGCGGGGTCTTCTCCGACGACCTGATCGACGCCTACATCGAGCTGAAGATGGAGGAGGTCACGCGCCTGCGCATGACCACCCATCCGGTGGAGTTCGAC
>NZ_JAJNRE010000088.1:0-996 GCF_022228025.1 Halorhodospira sp. 9622
CCAACACGGAGGTAGAAGGGTCGTTTATCATGACTGGAGGTGAATCCGGCGGCGCCAGGAGCTCCGTACGGCGTTTTCGCGCGTGACCCTAACCAGCTTCCCTGCGCCCACCCCGGAACGCGTCCCACAGGGGCGCTACGGCGCTCTCAGGTGCCTCCGTGGGCCGAGTGCTCGGTGGAATCTGTCAAGCGCCTTGCTCACGGCTGCGGTCATTACCGCGAGGCGCATGGTTTTATACCTGCCTCCGCAGAGATGGTTGCAGATCTTGTGATGTTTTACTGAAGGAACGACGATGACCTGTCACGCAGCGGGATGTGCGCGTGAAGTAGCGGGTGGCTGGACAAGGTATTGCGCTGCCCACAAGAGCCGCCTCCGGCGTCACGGTCACCCAGACCAGGCGGCTATCCGCAAACAAGACCTCAAGCACCTCATTGAATTCATACAAGGCTATCGAGATCGCAATCCCTCCAGCCCCGCGTGGACACTGCTGGAGCAACGTTGGCGAGACCTGCAAGAAGACTGCGCCTCCTATGAGGGTGCATTCCGCCAAGGCCGCTCTATCCAGCGCCACCGCCTTTTAGCGGCTCAGGAGATACTACGGGTCGCAGCTGCGGCATCGCCCGGATCAGTGATCGACACGGTGCTAGCGATGGTTCTCCTGCGAGAAGGTGACCCACAGCGGTTCCGGTCTGATGCCGCATTCCTCTTCCAGGTCGCACGTATGGCTCGCGCCAATTCCAGCCTCAGCGTGGGCACCCGTTACGACCACCACTCCCGGCGCGTACGCCGCGTCTACCGTGAGCTGCCTCCCAGGGCCACCGCACTGCTTGGCCGATGGATGGTAGAAGCCTTCGGAGCCGCAGGGGTCCAGCTCCACGACAAGCGTGTAGAACTCCTCTCCAGAGAACGGGAAACCGCTCTGGCCCTCAACAACGCCATCAAGGAACTCAGCTGACATGCGCGATGCGCTGACGAGCCTCGCAACTCACAGCAGTC
>NZ_JAJNRE010000089.1:0-986 GCF_022228025.1 Halorhodospira sp. 9622
GCCGACTCGGCCACTGGAGCTATGACACCCGGACCGGGGCGGTGGAATGGTCCGAGGAGATGTATGAGCTATTTGGGGCCGGGCCGCCCGACCACGGGATGACCTTCGAACGATACAGGGCCATGATCCACCCGAAGGACCGGCCCCAAGTGGAAGCAGCCATTGAGCAGTCACTGTATGCCGGCACTCCGTACGTCATCGAACACCGCGTCCTGTGCCCGGACGGGCAGGAACGGACCCTGTACGCCCGTGGCTACACGGAGTTCGACGCAGAAGGACACCCCAGAATCCTCCGCGGCACAGCCCAGGACGTGACCGAGGACCGGGAGCTGCGGCGTTCACTGGCCCAGGCCAACGAGACCAAGGATGCGTTCCTGCGCGCCGTCAGCCACGATCTTCGCACCCCCCTCAATGCCTTGATGGGGTTCCTCGAGCTGCTCGACGACCCGGATCTGCCCCAACGGCAACGCGCGGAGTACATGAAGCACTGCCGGCAGGGCGCCGAGCGGTTGCTGCGGCTCATCGATACGCTGCTCGATCTCACTCGCCTCCAGGCGGGACAGCTTGAGCTTCGCCCGGAAACCTTCTCGCTACCCGATTTGATCGATGGCCAGTGCACCATGCTCGAGGCCACGGCCCGCGAACAGGGGCTGAGCCTGACCCGGCGCATCGGCACAAGCGTGCCGGTGTGGGTCGAGGGGGATGCCACGCGACTCGGGCAGGTGCTCTCCAATCTGCTCGGGAACGCCGTCAAGTACACCCCGTCCGGCTCGGTCCATCTCGAGGTGTCCTCGGACGAGACCGATGGGCGCATCCGCTTTGCCGTCCAAGACACCGGACCGGGCCTCTCTCGTGAAAAGCAGGAGCAGATCTTCCAGGCCTTCCACCGCGGCGACTACCAGGGCCCGCACCCGGGCCACGGACTGGGACTGGCGATTGTCCGGGAACTGGTGCACTGCCTCGATGGCAGCCTGTCGCTGGAGAGC
>NZ_JAJNRE010000009.1:0-111269 GCF_022228025.1 Halorhodospira sp. 9622
CCTACACACCCCATAGCTAACGCTACCGCTGTCCGAGGCAACGTTCAACGACACGATCCGCATCCGAGACACGGCCGGTATGGCTGAGCTCTTTGCCGGGACCACCTCCAGCGCGTGACCCTTGAGCACACCGGACTCGCGGACTGATTGAATGCCCACCGTGCGGCATGATCTTCGCCGGCCCCGACATACGAGCAGTTAGCTGCTACCCAACAGCCTGGTGCTAATCGGCCAAGGCTGGGACGACCAGCGCGATCCGACACCCTGCGCCGCGATCCGGTTCTCGGCGCATGTGGCAGTGATGGCCGAGGCGAGCGAGGTCACCCACCGGATCATCGCCGAGGGCACCCAAACCGAGGGCGAGCGCGCGGAGCTGATCACCGAGGGCTGCCAGCAGGGCGGGATTTCTGCTTTGTTCGCCCCTGCCCCGCTTGAGGCGCTGATGGACCAAGCGCTGAGTTGAGATGGCCACTGAGGGCCACCCCCCTGCGCAGCACTGGTGATCAAGGGACTGAATCATCCACCCTCAGCCGTCTTGAGGCGCTGACAAGGAGTCTGACCTACGATGACCAGGAACCACACGAACGGCGCCCCCGGGGGGGGGCTCCGGGCACTCAAGGACGCGCTGACGACCCAGGATGGCCAAAGCCTACTGGAGGCGGCGATTAGCCAGGCAGGCGAGGCGACCATAGTCATCACCGCCGACCCCGAGCTGCCGAGGGCCGCAGATCATCTATGTCGACGGGGCCTTCATGCGCATCTTCATGCGCATCACCGGCTACACCCATGGGCTTACGACCCGGGCACCAGAGGGCCTCTCCCTCCTGGCGGGGATTTCGAGCGAGCGATGCACTCAGCCACGGAAACGACACACCCTAAAGTTGGCGGTCGGATTATTGACATAGCCGCCTGGCCACGCCAATTGCGACCCACCTGCCGGGAGCCGTTGGCCATACAAGCCCCTACCTGCTATCCGACCGCGCTCTTCGAGTTAGCGGAAAAGGCTTGGCCTCGGGCGCCAGCTTCCCGGGCGACCTCAAGCACCGGCTCTTGCCGATGTTTCGCGAGCCACGCATCCACATCCTCGCGACGATAGCGGATCTTGTGACCCACCCTCACCCAGGCAGGGCCAATCCGCTGCCGCCGCCACCGCTCAAGCGTTCGCTGTGACACGCAAAGATAGCCTGCCAACTCCTCAGTCGTAGCCAGTTCATCAAGCATTGTTTTCAGATCCTTGATTGCTGCACGGATTGTGCTGTTGTTCAAGGACTACGGTGGGCGGTGCAGAAGACTGCTGACGGAGGGAAGCCGGCCAACGCCACGGGGCTTGAGTTGGGAACGAATAAGCCGCTGAGCAACTGTGACTTTTCCGTGACTCAGGCCCCTTTTGTGACTCGGCACGTCCCCGCTTGGCCCCATAACCTGCTGTTTTTGGCGGAGAGGGAGGGATTCGAACCCCCGGAGGGCGCATGCCCTCACCCGATTTCAAGTCGGGTGCTTTCGACCGCTCAGCCACCTCTCCTATGGAACAGGATGGTAGCGCACAGGCGCCACTGCGGGCCACCCGCGATACCGGCGAACGCCGCCCGGGTCAGTCCTCTGTACCGCCCGGCAGCGGGTATCGCATCTCAAGCGTGTTGCCCTCCGGGCGCCGCAGGTAACAGACCTGCCACATCAGGGCCTGGATGATCCGCAGCCCGCGGCCGCCCTCGTCCAGATCCACCGTGCCGCCGGACGCCTCCACCGGGGGCAAGTCCGGGCCTGTTGCCTCGCCCTCATCGTGGATCCGGACGATCAGCCAGTCGTCGTCTTGCCGGACGGTGATGCGCACGGTGTAGCCTGCTCGTTGGCCGTGGGCGTGGATGATGGCGTTGTTGACCGCCTCGCACAGGGCCTGCTCCACCGCTCCAGCCGCCTCCTCGCCCAAGCCCAGCTGCTCCGCCAGCCGTTGCCACGCCCGACAGGCTTCGGCCACCTGGCGCAGGTCGCTGTCGAGCTGCAGTTCCAGCAGTGGGCCCGCGTTCACGCCTTGGCCAGCTCAGCGACCGCCTGCTCGGCATCGGGATAGATGGGAAACACGCCCTGATCGAGCCGGGTCACCCGGAACAGCTGGACGACCTTGGGCGCGTGCACGCCGGCCAGCGCCAGCGACCCGGCGGGGTCGATGTTCTTGCGCAGCGACAACAACGCCGAAAGGCCGCTGGAATCTACGAAGTCGACCCGGGCGAGATCGACCACCAGGCGGGTCATGCCGGCATCCATGGCCTCGAGTGCCGCCCGCTTGAACGCCGGTGCCTCGCTGGCGTCGAGCCGCTCAACATGAACCTCCACGACGGCCACCCCGTCTCGATCCGCGCGCCGGTACCCCATCCGCTCACTCCTTTGTGCTACCGCCCTGTTGGCCTGCCCCTGGGAAACGCAGACAGGCAAAGGTTACGTCATCGCTCGGGGGTTGGTCCGCGTGATCTTCCATCATCCGCCGCACCCCCTGGATCACCGTGTCCACCGAGCAGCCGCGCCAGTCCCGCAGCGCCCGCTCCAGGAGTTCGGCCGACAGCGGGCGACCCGCGGCATCCTCCACGTCCACCAGCCCGTCGGTGTAGAGGAAGAGCAGATCCCCGTCCGCCACGGCAAGCCGGCCCTCTTCGTAGCCCCCCCAGCCGCCGACACCCACCGGCAGCCCACCGGCCTGCAGGGGCAGACTCCCGCCCCGCTCGCGGATCAACAACCCGGGCGGGTGTCCGGCGTTGGAGTAGCGAATCTCCCCCGCCGCCGGGTCGTAGATGACCACGATCAGCGTGAAGAACGTATCGAAGCGCTCCAGCGGGAACGCCTCATCCAGGGCGTCGAGGATCGCCGCCGGTGAGACCTGGCGGCGCTCGGCAACCCACTGGCGGATCGACTGCGCCACCGAGACCGAAACCAGCGCCGCCGCCACCCCGTGCCCGCTGACATCCAGCATATAGAGCACCACCCGCCCATCGTCCAGCGGGATCGCCCCAAAGACGTCGCCACCAAGGACCGCACTGGGCTGGAAATGCCAATCCAGGGTATAACCGGCATTCGCCGGGGGCGGGTCCGGCAGCAGAGACTGCTGGACCCGCGAGGCGACACGCAGCTCGGCCTCGATCTGACGCTGCTGCGCCTGCAACTGCCGGTGCTGGGCGGCGAGCTGATCTGAACGCGCCTTGAGCTTGGCGTGGGTGCCGACCCGGGCGCGCACCACGGCGGTGTTGAACGGCTTGGTGATGTAGTCCACAGCCCCGCGGGCCAGCCCGTCCGCCTCCTCCTCCCAGTCGCTGAGGGCGGTGATGAAGATGACCGGGATCGCCCGGGTTTGCGGATCACCCTGCAGGGTCTCCAGCACCTCATAGCCGGTAATCCCCGGCATGGTGATATCGAGCAGGATGACATCGGGCAGCCGCCCGCGGGCGATGATCGCCAGCGCCTGCTCCCCGCTACGGGCGATCAGGATGCGGTAGACGTCACCCAGGACCCGGGCGAGCAACTCCAGATTGATCGGCTCGTCGTCCACGATGAGGACGGTCGGCCGATCCCCATCGCCTGCTTCCCTGCCATCCATGCCATCCCCCGGCTAGGAAACGTCGCGGAACCCCCGCTGTTCGGGGCTACTGTTACTGCTACGATACAGGGCCAAAGCCAGGGACGATAACGCTGTGCGCAGACGCAAGAACGGACTCTTCGCCCTCTTTCTGGTCGCCGTCGTTGGTATCACCGCAGCTCTCTACCTGCGCGCCCATCCCGACACGGTGCACTTCCGTGTCGCCGAGTGGCTGGGCCAGCTGGATCGGACCGACACCGCCACCGAGCATCTGGGCCGGAGCATCGAGGCCGGGCTGAGCCACCCCGACCGACTCACGGAGGCAACCCTGACCCTGCTCGGGCGGGATCACACGGAGCCGGCCTTCGTTGGGGCCTGGCGTCTGCACGAGAACGACGTCCTGGACCCGGACATGCGTGCCGCCCTGGCGGGGCACTTCGACCGCCTCGGCGAGCCGGAGCGGGCGCTGGCACTCTACCAGGCCAACGGCAGCCTCTCCCCGGCCGGCATCCTGCATCACGCCTCGCTGCTGCGCCGAAGCGGGCAGGAAGAGGCGGCCATCGGGCGCTACCAGGATCTGCTGCACAGCCTACCCACCGAGGACGTCGACACCCGTGCAAGGCGTGCCCCGGACGCCGAGACCACCGAGGCCCGGCTGGAGCTCGCCCGCCTGCTCGCCGAACGGGGCCGGCACGAGGAGGCGATCGGCGAGTATCGCCGGGTCCTCGACGACGAACCGGACCATCCCGCCGCCCGGCTCGGGCTGGCCCGCACCCTCTTCTGGGCGGGCGACATCGACGGGGCCGCCGCCGAGATCGGTCACCTGGAAACCGCCGAGCTGGAACCGCCGGACCGGCTCTTCCTGGCCGATCTGCAGCTCAGCCGGGGCGCCTATGAGGCCGCCATCGAACTCTACCGGGAGCAGCTCGACGCGCATCCCGGCGATGACGAGACCCGGTACAAGAAGGCTCTGGCGCTGGCCTGGTCAACCCGCTACGACGAGGCCATCGAGGCCTTCGACCAGCTCCTGGCGGCCCGCCCCGACGACCGGCAGCTGATGCGCCAGTTCGCTCAGGTCCTCACCTGGGCCGATCAGCCCGACCGGGCCATCGAGCTGCTGCAGCGAAGCCTGGAGGATTAGCGTGCCAGGTAGGATGCGAATCGCCGCCCTCGGCCTGGCCGGTACCGCGCTGATCCTCGCCACCGGGCTCTCCGGCGAGCGTGTCGGGGCGCAGCCACCGCCGGCCCCGGATCTGGCCGAAACCAGCCTGGTGGCGGCCCACGAGCACATCAGCGACCGCGACGCCCGTCAGCAGCTGGCACGGCTACTCTCCTGGCAGCCCGGACGGCGCGCCGAGGCGCTGACGCACTACCAGCGCCTGCTGCGGGAGACCCCGCAGGACCCAACACTGGTCTACGACACAGCGCAGCTCCTGCATTGGATGGGGGATGACGCGACCGCCGCGGGCCTTCTGACCTCCCTCCCGGCGGGCGCGGAGCGCACGCGAGCGAGCCTCCTGCTGCAGGCCCGGGTGGAGCTTGCGCTCGGGCGCAGCGGCCGGGCCCGGGTCCTGCTGGGGGCCCTCCGTCCCCTCCGGGGCCGCCCCGAACACCTGCTCTACGTCGCCACGCTGACCGCCTCCGGGGTGCTCCACGGCGCGGAAAACGCCCTGCGCGGGCTCCTCGACGAGACCCCCGGGGACCAGGAACTGCGGCGCCAGCTCGGTGACATCCTTCAGGCCCAGGGCCGGCCTTACGCCGCTGAGCACCACTACGCCCGCATCCTGGAGGCAGATCCCGGGAATGCCCGGGCATCGGCACGCCTCGAAGGGCTGGCCCACCGGGCGACACCCGGGCCGGCCGACGACCCGGAGCCGGAACCCCTGACTGCAGAGCCGCCGGCGGACCCGCGCAGCGGCCGGGATTACCTCAAGGTCGCTGAACACGCCGCGGCCCGCGGCGAACGCGAGGCCGCCGAGGCAGCCGCGCGCCGGGCCCTGAGGCTGGAGCCGGAACTGACCCGGGCGGGCTACCTGCTCGCCGATCAGCTCATCGCCCGCGGCGCCCTGGCCGAGGCCGAGGACCCCCTGGCCACCATCCTGCAGCGCTTCCCCGATGCCACCCAGGCCGGCCTGACCCGGGCCCGGCTGGCGTCCTGGCAGGGCGACTACGAGCGCGCCCTGGAACTCTACGACACCCTCGCCGAGGCCAACCCGACGGATCCGACCTTCGCCGTAGAGGCCGCGCGCGTGGCGGGCTGGGCCGGGGATCGAAAGCAGTCCAAGGAGCGCTACGCCGCCTTGCTGAACCGACTGCGTAGCACCCCGGACGCCGAGGACGAGGCCTCAGACCGTCCCGTGCTGGTTGCGCCTGCGCCCAGAAAGGCGCCGCTGCCAGCACCGGCCCACCCGGACTATCCGGCCCTCGCCGAGCACCGGGCCGTCCACCAGGAGGCCCACGCCAAGGCCCTGGTCCAGGACCGCCAGCCGCGGGCCGCCCTCGCCGTCCTCCAGCGTGCCGCACGCTTCCAGCCCCACAACCTGGAGACCGCCTTCGATCAGTCCGAGATCGAGTGCACCCTCGGCCTATGTGACGCCGAACGGGCCACCTACCGGCGCGTGCTCGAGATGGCACCGGGGCACGCCCAGGCCGGGCAGCGCCTGGCGCACCTGGAGCGCCGGCGCGGCCCGCGCGCCGGCGCCCACGCCGAGTACCGGGATGAATCCGGGCGCGACGCCGAACTGGAGATCCTCGGTCTCGGGGTTCATGGCAGCCTGCCAGTGGCCGCACGCGGGCGCGGCTACGTCTCGGTGGACCGGCTGCGGTACCGCTTTGATCCGGATGCCAACCCCGAACTCGAGCAGGTCCGGGGCAACCGGGTCCACGCCAGGCTACGCAACGTGGTCAGCGCGCATCTGAGCTGGCGCGCCGAACTGGCGCACACCCGCTTCGACGACGCCGACGTAGACGACGCCACCGAAGGCCGCGCCGAGGCCGAGTACCACCCCGGTGACCGGGTCCGCACCCGCGTCGCGGTCGCCCAGGAACGGGTCCTGCGCAACCCGGCCACCGCCCTGGAACGCCTCGACCGCCGCCTGATCGAGACTGAGCTGGACTACTACGCCGATCGCCATGTCGATCTGACCGCCACCGCGCGCGCGGGCCGCTACACGGACAGCAACCGCGGTGTCCTGCTGCAGTTCCAGCCACGGGTACGCCTGACCGAGCACCCGCACCAGCTCACCGGTGGGGCGACCTTCCAGTACCGCGACACACGGAAGAACGAAGGGGATTACTGGACGCCCCAGGACTACCTCGCCGCCGGCCCGTTCCTGGAGTGGCAACACGACCTGGCCGAAGTCTTCGGCTGCCGGGCGCTGAATCACGAGTACCGGATCCGCCTCTCCGGGCATCGGGACAGCGAGCAGGATTCCGGGACGCGCCTGGCCGGCGCCTACCTCTGGGACGCCGGTGAGCACCTGCAGCTGGCCACCGACGCCTTCATCGAGCGCTCCAGCGAGTGGGATGCCGAGGGCGTCCGCCTGAGCGCCACCTGGCATTTCCATTGACCACCGCCCCCGGGCGGCTCGCCACAGGCCGGAGTCGATAACCCATGGGTCCACGCCGCCGCTTCCTGAACCGAAGCCTGCTGATCACCCTCACCGGCGCTGCCATCCTCAGCGTCTTCACCTATCTGATCGGCCGCACGGCGCTGTTCCTCTTCGCCGACTACCTCTGGTACGAGAAGATCGCCGCGGCGCTGCTGCTCTTCGCCGAGGCGTTCATCATGCTCCACGCCCTTGGCTACTTCCTGAACATCTACCACGCCAACCGCACCCGGGCCGTGGAGCCGGCGGCTGCCGACGCCGAGGGCCACATCCCGGCGGCCACGGCGCCGCGATTCACCTCAGATCAGGCACAGAAGGCGCTGGCCAGCGACGACCCGCCCGAGCTTGCGGTGATCGTCGCCGCCCACAACGAGCCCCTGTGGCTGATCGAAGAGACGCTGACCTGCTTCTACAACCTGACCTACCCCAACAAGCGGATCTTCCTGCTTGATGACACCCGGTACGCCCCGCCCGAACAGCGTACCGCGGAGATGATCGAGTATCGCCAGCAGATCGAGGCGCTGTGCCAGCGCATCGGTGTGCACCTCTTCCGCCGGCCCTGGCGGGGTGCCAAGGCAGGGATGATCAACGACTTCCTCGCTTTCCTGAACGGCCAGCCACCGGCCGGCTTCGAGTTCACCCGCAGCCCGCTGGACGAACTCCCCTTCGACGTCGACTACGTGGCCGTCTTCGACGCCGACATGAACCCGTTGCCCGAGTTCGCCGAGCCGCTGATCGCCCAGCTCGAGAGCGAACCGGATCTGGCCTTCATCCAGACCCCGCAGTACTACTCGAATTTCGAGGGCAACCGCGTGGCACGGGCCGCCGGCATGCAACAGGCGATCTTCTACGAGTACATCTGCGAGGGGAAAAGCACCCAGGACGCCATGTTCTGCTGCGGCACCAACGTCATCTTCCGCCGCGCGGCACTCGAAGACGTCGGCGGCTTCGACGAAAGCTCAGTAACCGAGGATTTCGCCACCTCACTGCGCTTCCACGCCCGCGGCTGGCGTTCGGCGTACATCAATCGGCTGAGCGCCTTCGGGCAGGGCCCCCAGGACCTGGGCGGCTACTTCAAACAGCAGTTCCGCTGGGCGCTGGGGACCGTGGGGCTGTTCCGCACCATCCTCGGAACCATGATCCGCGCACCGCGGCAGCTCTCCGCGGCCAAGTGGTGGGAGTACACCCTCTCCGGCACCCACTACTTCGTCGGCTGGGTGTTCCTGATCCTGGTGCTCAGCCCGGTGCTCTTCCTGCTACTCGGTGTGCCGAGCTTCCTCGCCCGGGCCGACCTCTATCTACTGTTCTTCTTCCCCTACATCGTGCTCACGGTGACCCTGTTCTCCTTCGCCATGAGCCAGCGCAAGTACCGGCTGCGGGAGCTGGTCGGCGGCATCGTGCTCCAGGCCACGGCCTTCCCGGTCTACATGAAGGCCAGCCTGCTGGGCATCCTGGGGGTGCGCGGTTCGTTCACCATCACCCCGAAGGCCGGCAGCAGCGCCATCCCGCTGCGCTCGCTGTGGCCGCATCTGCTGCTGATCACCCTGTGCACGGCGGCCATCACCTGGGGCGTACTGCGTGCCGTCTTCGAGCAGGATCCTCTGTGGGCGCTGACCATCAACACCCTCTGGTGCGGCTACCACCTGGCGCTGCTGCTCGCCGTCTTCTACTTCAATCACCAGCCTGAGGAGCTGACGGCATGATCCACCGCCGACTGATCCGCTGGGCCGGCGGCACCCTGCTCGGCGCCCACTGCCTGCTACCGGCGGCACTGCCCGCGGGCAGCGCGCCGCCCGCCGTACAGCCCGTAGGCTTCGGCGTGGCCCTGGACGGGGCCGCCACCGGTGAGCGGCTGGCCGAACTCGAACAGGAACTGGCCCTGGGGCTCGATCTGGTGGTGATCTTCATCCAGTTCCCGCAGGACCCCGGATACGACAACTTCCCGGCGGAGCAGCTTGAGGCCATCCGCGAGGCCGGGGCGCGCCCGGTCCTGACCTGGGAGCCGATGTACATCCGCGATGGCGAGGAGCACGTCATCCCCGCCGGGGCCCTCACCGACGGCGGCTACGACGCCTACCTGCGCCGCTTCGCCCGGGGCATCCGGGAGTTCCCCGAGCCGGTGATCGTCCGCTTCGCCCACGAGATGAACCTCGAGCGCTACCACTGGGGCAGCGCCTCCGCCGAGGGCTTCGGCCCGTCGACACCGGCGCGCTACCGGGCCATGTTCCGGCATGTGGTGGAGGTCTTCCGTGACGAGGGGGCCGCGGACAACGCCCGCTTCGCCTTCAACCCCAACGCCGAGTCGGTCCCGTCGCCGGAACACGACCCGGACGCCGACTGGAACCGCCCCGAGGCGTACTACCCCGGGGACGACTACGTCGATCTGCTGGGGATGGACGGCTACAACTGGGGCACCACCCGCACCCGCGAGGAGCACGGCTGGGACAGCCGCTTCCTCCCCTTCGAGACGATCTTCGAGCCCCTTTACCAGACCCTGCTCGAGCTCGCCCCGGGCAAGCCGATCTACGTCTTCGAGACCGCCAGCGTCACCGACGGCGGCGACAAGGCCGCCTGGATCGAGACGGCCGCCGCCACCGCCGTAGCCTGGGAGCTGGCCGGGCTGGTCTGGTTCCACAACGACAAGGAGGAGGACTGGCGGCTCGATGCCGGGGTGCCATCCGAGGCCCTGGACCCGCTACGACGGATGCGCAGCGAGCCCGCCGCCCTGTTGGAGGGACGATCCCATGGTGACTGAAAGCGCCCGAGCGGCCATGGACGCCCGGCGCGAACTGCGCCGCCCGGTCGAGTCCATCGCCCTGCCGTTCCTCGGCTCGCGCGGCGAGGCCCTGCAGCCCTTCCAGTACCTGCTGCACGACGTCAGCAGCGGCGGGCTGGGGATCTTCCTGCCCGACTGGCTGGCCAGCCGGGAGCGGCTTCGGGAGGGGGACCAAATCTTCTTCCACGTCCCCTTTCGTTTCGGCGAGCGCATCCTCAACCGCGGCTACGTCGCCTGGCAACGCTGGTCCGCCGAGGAGGGCGGTCAGTGGGCCGGGGCGCCCCGGACCAGCGGCACGCCCCTGCCCTATCCGCTCTACATCGCCCTGGACGCACGTGAGATCCGCATCGACCTGGGCCGCTTCGAGACGTCCGAGGCGCTGGCGCAGCGGATCGTCCACGACTCGGTGCTGCTCAAACGCGGGGTGCTGATCTACCTGCGCCACCTCGAGGCGCTCTTCTCACGCGTCAGCGAACTGCGCGGCGGGGACTACCGCGTCTTCCGGGAGGAGATTATCGGCGACGTCCGCCAGCGGATCCTGCGCAGCGTGGCCTACCTCGAGCAGTTCGACCCGCAGAGCAACGATGATACGGCGCAGCCGCCATCGCCCATCATCGACGCCATCGACCTCGACGAGTTCCGCGCCGCCATGGAGCCAGAGCTGCCCCTGGAGCTGTTCAACCACGCCCTCGGCGCCGAGAGCACCCGCCTCTACCTCGAGTCGATCAAGAAGCTCGAGCACCGGCTCTACCTCAACCACAACGCCTACGTCATGATCTATATCGCCGGGCTGCAGCCGCAGAGCGGTCGGCCCGACGACGCCCCCTAGCCGGGCTGACCGGCGTGCCGGGCGGCGGCACGTACGGCCTCCTGCACCAGACCCGGTCCGCGGTAGATCATGCCGGTATAAAGCTGGACCAGATCGGCGCCCAGATCCAGGCGCCGGCTCACGTCCTCGCCGGAGCAGATCCCCCCGGCGGCGATCAGGGCCGTACGCCGCTCGCGCCGGGCCGCCACCTGCTCAAGGACGCGCTCAGCCTGCTCGCGCAACGGCGCCCCGCTGAGCCCGCCGCTCTCGCGGCCCCGGGGATCCCGGCCCACCCCGGGGCGCCCCAGCGTGGTATTGGTGGCCACGATGCCGTCCACCCGGCGCTCGAGCAGGATATCCAAGGTGGCATCCAGCTCCCCGGCATCCCAATCCGGGGCGATCTTGACCACCAGGGGCACCCGCTTGTCGTGGAATTCGGCCAGGCGCTTGCGCTCGGTCTGGAGGCGATCGAGGAGGTTGCGAAGCGCGCCCTCATGCTGCAGATCGCGCAGCCCCGGGGTGTTCGGCGAGCTGAGGTTGATTGCCACGTAGTCGGCCACCCCGTAGACCATTCCCAGCGCCAGGGCGTAGTCCTCTACGGCCCGCTCGGGGGGCGTATCCCGGTTCTTGCCGATATTGATACCGATCACACCACGGTGCTGCGAGACTTCGAGCCGGCAGGCGAGCGGCTCGGCGCCCTGATTATTGAAACCCATGCGGTTGATCAGGGCCTCGTGCTCGGGGATCCGGAAGACCCGGGGGCGCGGATTGCCCGGCTGCGCGCGCGGGGTAACCGTCCCCAGCTCCAGGAAGCCAAAACCGAGCTTCTCGAGTACGTCCATGTACTCGCCGTCCTTGTCGAAGCCGGCGGCCAGACCGACCGGATTGGGGAAATCGATCCCCATCACCCGTCGGGGCACCGCGGGCAGGCCCCGCACCCCGGGCACAGCGGCGATACGCAGACCCAGGCGGGCGAGTCGCATGCTCACGCGGTGGGCTTGCTCGGGTTCGAGCCGGAATAGCAGACGGCGGATCAGGGCGTACATCGGACTCCTCGCAGCAGCGGTCGACCGGTTGGCGGCGCTATCTTACACTGCACGCAACGCCCTGTGAGGGGCCCCGTTCAGCCTGGAAGAATCGAGACCATGCCGCGCCCCCCCCGCTGGCCGATGCTCATGGCGGTGTGCCTGACCGCCCCCGTCCTCGCCGACGACTTCGAGCAGTGCGTCACCAACCTGCGCGCCGATCTCAAGGAGCAGGGCCGCGACGCCGCGGTGGTCGAGGAGACCTTCGCCGACGTCGAGCAGCTCGAGCGCATCCTCGAGCTCGACCGCGAGCAGCCGGAGTTCGTGCAGACCTTCCGCGAGTACCTGGACGCCCGGCTGACGGATCAGCGCATCGACCGCGGGGAGGCGATGATGGACGAGCACCGGGAACTGCTCTGGCGGATCCACGCCGACTTCGGCGTACCGCCGCGCTACCTCGTGGCGCTGTGGGGCATGGAGACCCACTACGGCAGCTACTTCGGTGAGGTGCCCATCATCGACGCCATGACCACCCTCGCCTGCGAGGGCCGCCGGGCGCGTTTCTTCTTCCACCAGCTCGACGCTACGCTGGCGCTCCTGGAGGATGGCAAGCTCGCGCGTGACGGCCTGCGCGGCTCCTGGGCCGGCGCCCTGGGGCACACGCAGTTCATGCCCACCACGCTGCGCGAGCACGCCGTGGACTACGACGGCTCCGGGCGCATCGATCTACGCGACAGCGTGGCCGATGCCCTCGCCTCCGGCGCCAACTACCTGCGGTCCATGGGCTGGCGCCCCGGCCTACGCTGGGGCCGCGAGGTCAGCCTGGCCGACGGCTTCAGCTTCGAGCACCTGGGCCTGGACGACCCCCAACCACTGGACGAATGGCAGCAGCTGGGCGTGCGTCGGGCCGACGGGTCCGACCTGCCGGAAAGCGACATCCCGGCCGCGCTGCTCCTGCCCATGGGGCGCAACGGCCCGGCGTTCCTGGTCTACGAGAACTTCCGCCGCATCATGGGCTGGAACGCCTCGGTCTCCTACGCCCTGTCTGTCGGCCTGCTCGCCGACCGGCTCGACGGCGCCCCGCCGCTGCGCGCGGACTTCCCCGACGAGCCGCCCCCGCGGCACAACGAACTGCGCCAGATCCAGGAAGTCCTCAACGAGCTGGGCTTCGACGCCGGCCCCGTCGACGGGCTCCTTGGCCCGCAGACCCGCGCGGCGCTGCGTGCCTATCAGCAGGATCGGGGGCTGCCGGCCGACGGCTACCCGGACCAGGCGATCCGCGACCGGCTCCTGGAAAAGGCGGATTGACCCCCGCTCACCCGTCGCGCCCGTCGGGGCCGAGCTCCTCGACCAGTGCGCGCAGGTAGGCGGCGATATCCCCCGACTCGTAGAGCCACTGTCCGTCGCCGCCGTCGGGGATGTAGAGGCAGGGCACCATGCGCTTGCCACCGTGCTCCTCGAGCTCGCGGGCGGCCTGGGGATCCTGGCCGATATCGCGGCGTTCCAGCTCGATGCCGAGGCTGCGCAGGGTCATGTTGACCCGCATGCAGAACGGGCACCATGACCGCTCATAGAGCACCAGCCCCGCCACCGCGCGGTCGATCCGACGCTGCAGGCGGCGCTGCTCGCCGGGGTCCTCGCTGGGGTCCGCTGCGGGGCGCTCGTCGCTCATGATCGTCGCTCCTCGATGGTTGTCGGGCTTCACATTCGCAGGATGTCATAGAATCGAAAAACCGCCCAGAGGCGGATTCTGCTAGCGTAGAAGGCATGCAAGAACCGACCGACCTCAAACAGCCCGAGCTCTACAACAACCGCCTGCTCAGCCTCCTCGAGTTCAACCGCCGGGTCCTGGAACAGGCCAGGGATCCGAGCGTACCGCTTCTCGAGCGGCTCAAGTTCCTGTGCATCCTCAGCACCAACATGGACGAGTTCTTCGAGATCCGCTTGGCCGGCGTCAAGCAGCGGGCGGAGCTCGGCTCGGTGCAGACCGAGGCCGACGGCCGCAGCCCCCAGGAGGTGCTGCGCGCCACCGGCTCAGTGGCCCACGAGATCGTCCACGAGCAGTACCGGGTGCTCAACGAGCAGCTGATCCCCGCGCTAGCCGAGCAGTCGATCCACTTCGTGCGCCGCCAGGACTGGAGCGAGGCACAGCGCGACTGGCTGCGCCACTACTTCGAGACCGAGCTGCTGCCCATCCTCAGCCCCCTCGGCCTGGACCCGGCGCATCCGTTCCCCAAGGTGCTCAACAAGAGCCTCAACTTCATCGTCTCGCTCGAGGGCAAGGACGCCTTCGGTCGCAACACCGGCTACGCCATCGTTCAGGCGCCCCGCGCCCTGCCCCGGATCATCCAGCTGCCGGCGGCGGAGATCGACGGCGGCGGCCCGAATAACTTCGTTTTCCTCTCCTCGGTCATCCACGCCTTCGTCAACGACCTGTTCCCGGGCATGACGGTGCGCGGCTGCTACCAGTTCCGCGTCACCCGCAACGGCGATCTCTTCGTCGACGAGGAGGAGGTCGACGACCTGATGCGCGCGCTGGAGGGCGAGCTGCCGCAGCGCCGTTACGGCCAGGGCGTGCGCCTGGAGGTGGCAGCCAACTGCCCGGACGCCATGGCCGACTTCCTCCTCGAGGAGTTCGAACTCGGCCGCGACGACCTCTACCAGGTGGACGGCCCGGTGAACCTCAACCGCTTGATGGCCGTCTACGACCTGGTCGACCGCACCGACCTCAAGTACCCATCGTTCACACCGGGGCTGCCCGCGGTGCTGAGCACCGGGACCGACCTGTTCAAGGCCATCCGGCAGCGGGACATCCTCCTCCACCACCCCTTCCAATCCTTCCTGCCGGTGGTCGACCTGGTCCGCCAGGCCGCCCAGGACCCCAACGTCCTGGCCATCAAACAGACGCTCTACCGCACCGGCCCCGATTCGGCCATCGTCGACAATCTGGTCCGCGCCGCCCGCGCCGGCAAGGAGGTCACGGTGGTGGTGGAGCTGCGCGCGCGTTTCGACGAGCAGGACAACATCCGCCTGGCCAACCGCCTCCAGGAGGCCGGCGCGCACGTGGTCTACGGAGTAGTGGGCTACAAGACCCACGGCAAGATGATGCTCATCGTCCGGCGCGAGGGCGGCCGCCTGTGCAACTACGTGCACCTCGGCACCGGCAACTACCACTCGCGCACCGCACGGCTCTACACCGACTACGGCCTGCTGACCGCCGACCGGCGCATCGGCGAGGACGTGCGCAGCGTCTTCCTGCAACTGACCAGCCTGGGTCGGTTCAAGGATCTGCACCGCCTGCTCCAGGCCCCGTTCACCCTGCACGACGGCGTGCTCGCCCGCATCGAGCGCGAAGCCGAGCACGCCGCCGCAGGTCGCGGCGGACGGATCATCGCCAAGCTCAATGCCCTGACCGAGCCGCGCGCCATCCAGGCCCTTTACCGGGCCTCGCAAGCCGGGGTGGAGATCGACCTGATCGTCCGCGGCATGTGCGTCCTGCGCCCCGGGCTGCCCGGGGTCTCGGAGAACATCCGCGTGCGCTCGATCGTCGGCCGCTTCCTCGAGCACACCCGGGTCTTCTACTTCGAGAACGCCGGAACCCCGGAGATGTACGGCGCCAGCGCCGACTGGATGGATCGCAACTTCTTCCGCCGGGTGGAGACCGCCTTCCCCATCGACGACCGGGAGGCGCGTGAGCGCATCGGCAAGGACCTGGCCTACTACCTGGCGGATACCCAGCAGGCGTGGCTGCTCCAGGCGGACGGCTCCTACGTGCGCGCCCGGCCGGAGGGCGATGAAGAGACCCCGTTCAGTGCCCAACAGGCCTTGCTCGCCCACCTCGCCGAGGACGCCTAAACCTGGCCCGCGCGCCGGCGCCGCCCTAGCCGGCCGACTCGGCCAGCTCCAGGGTCATGCCGGCGCGCTCCAGGTAGCGCTGCTCCTGGGCCAGATCGGCCTGCAGCAGAGGATTGTCGGCCAACCACCCCGCCGGGAACCACAGGCGCATGCCGTCGCCCAGCGGCTCGACCCGTGGCTCGAGCACGCTGCCGTCGGCCCGGCCGCGGTGTAGCAGCACGGCCAGGCGCAGCACCACCGCCAGCCGCTTGCCGGTATCCAACCACCGCTGCGGCAGGGCCTTCAGCTGCCCGCGGGCGAGCTTGCGGCGGTGGACCCGCACCAACAGGGCCAGCAGCTGCTGCTCCTGGCGGGAGAAGCCGGCCATGTCCGCATTGCGCAGGATGTAGGCGCCGTGCTTGTGGTACTGGGCGTGGGAGATGTCCAGGCCGATCTCGTGGAGCTGCGCGGCCCAGTCCAGGATGTCATGGTAGAAGCGATCGAGCAGCCCCCAGCTAGGCGCCACCTGCTCCAGCAGCGTGGCCGCCGTCGCCGCCACCCGGTCGGCCTGTCCCGACTCCACCGAGTAGCGCCGGCGCAGCGCCGCCACCGTGTTGGCCCGGGCGTCTTCGCTGTGCTGAAGCATGCCCAGCCGGCCCGCCAGGTCGTGCATCACCCCCTCGCGCATGGCGCCGTCGGCAACCTCCATGCGCTCGATGCCCAGCGCCTCGAAGACGGCGCACAGCGCCGCCAGCCCAGCCGGGAAGACCTGCCGGCGGTCGCCGGACAGGCCCAGCCACTCGCCCAGGACTTCCGCATCGCCGGCCTCCACCGCCAGCCGGCGCAGTCGGCCCAGCGCCTCGGCGGTGATCCACCCCGGCGGCGACCAGTCCCGGCTGGCGCAGGCGTCCGCCGCGGCGCGCACGGTCCCGGAGGCGCCTACCGCACCCTGCCAGGCCGGCGCCCGAAAGGCCCCCTCCACCGGCCCGAGTTCGAGGCGGGCCAGAACCCCCGCCTCCCGGAACCGCCGCTCGGTGATGCGACCGTCGGCGAAACAGCGCCCGGTCAGTGACACACAGCCGAGATGGACGCTCTCCATCTGCTCGGCCCGGGGACCGCGGCCCAGGATCAGCTCGGTGCTGCCCCCGCCGATGTCCACCACCAATCGGCGGTGCTCATCGAAACCGAGGCTGTGGGCCACCCCGAGGTAGATCAGGCGCGCCTCCTCGTAGCCCGAGACCACCTCGATGGGGTGGCCCAGGGCGTGCTCGGCCTCCTGCATGAAATCGGCGGCATCGCGCGCGCGGCGCAGGGTGTTGGTACCCACCGCCCGCACCTGCTGCGCCTGCAGGCGGCGCAGCCGGTCTCCGAAGCGGGCCAGACACGCCAGGGCACGCTCCCGGGCGGCCTCGCTCAGACGCTTCTGCCCCTGCTCCAGCCCGGAGCCCAGGCGAACCGTCTCGCGCAGCCGGTCGATGACGCGCAGGGTACGGGTGGCCGGATCGATGCGCGCGACCACCATGTGGAAGCTGTTCGAACCCAGATCAACCGCCGCGATCACCTGCTCATCGTGCATCACTGCGCCACCTCCGACAGGTCGCTGAGTACCCGGGGAGGATAGTGACCGATCAACCGCGCCGCACCGGGGGCCGCCCCCTCGGGGAAGTCAAGCAGACAGACGGACGCCTTGGGGAAGGCGAGGAAGGAGACCGGCGAGCCGATCAGGGCGTGCCCGACCCAGCAGCCGAGATCGGGCTCGTGGCCCACCAGGGCCACCGGCGTCTCATCGATCCCGGCCAGCCACTGGAAGATGGCCGCGGGATCCCCGCCGGGGGCCAGCGCTGCCAGCTCGCGCCGGGCAGTAGACTCGGGGAAGGCGGCATCCAGGATGGCTGCGGTCTGCACGGCACGGGTCAGGGGGCTGTGCGCCACCAGCGGCAGGTGTTCGACCACCCGCCGCAGCCCCAGCGCCGCCCGACGCATGACCCGCTGCCCCTGATCCGAGACGCGGCGGGTCCGATCCCTGCCGTCGGGGGCCTGGTCGCGGGGTTCGGCAATGGCATGCCGAACCACCAGGACCGGACCCATGGAGACTCCCGTACGACTCAGGCCACCGACGAGGAGCGGTCGCCGCGCCCCACGTCGCGATCACCGGAGCCGACGCGCTCCGCCACCTCGCGCACGCCGGCGTCGCGGGCCATTTGCTCGAGGGTGATGCCGTTGAGGAAGTCGTAGATCTGCCGGCTCAGGTCGACCCACAGGTCGTGGGTCAGGCAGCGGTCGTCGTCGGCGCCTCCCTCACCAACGCTCTGCCCCTGGGCCGTGCCTTCATCCACTGCGGTGATGATCTGCGCCACCGAGATCTCGCCCGCCGGACGCGCCAGGCGGTAGCCGCCGCCGGGGCCGCGCACCCCGACGACCAGCCCGTCGCGACGCATGCGCGCGAACAGCTGCTCCAGGTACGACAGCGAGATGCCCTGGGTGTGGGAGATTTCCGCGAGGGTCACCGGCCCCTTCTCGCTGTTGAGGGCCAGCTCCATCATCGCAGTGACCGCGTAACGCCCTTTCGTCGACAAGCGCATAGCCAATTCCTTAACAAGATGGGGGGTATCTCTGGTTATAGCGGCCGGATTGCGTCCGGTCAAGGTCGATCCGTCGAACTCCCGGACTGCAGGCGAAATCCGTGCCCCTCGCCCAGGCTGAACCGCAGCCAGCGACTCAGGAACCGATTGCTGACCCAGCGCTGTTCCAGGCTGCCGGCCGGATCGCGCACCGTACGCCCGCCGGTGGCCATCACCTCGGCCACCCGGGCGTCGTGGTAGACCCGCACGGTCAGCTCCGGCAGCGATTCGGCCCCGCAGCCGGATGCGAAGCGGTGGGTCAGAAGGACGGTGGTGGTGTAGCGACTGCGTTCGAGCACCTCGAGACGAAGCGCCACGCCGTCCCGCGAGAAGGAAATCTCGCGCTCGGCATCCGCCCGTTCCAGATCGGGCACCAGGCGGCGCATGTAGATGTAGTTCGTCTCGTAGAGCTCCATGAGCGCCGCGAAGGTGCGCGGTTTCGCCTCAAGGGCTCGGTGCGTGGCGGAGGCTTCCTGAACCATGCGCGCGAGCATAACATGCCCCGCCGCGCAGCAAACCCATGGCCTAGACGCGCCGGGTCAGCGCGTGCTGATGGATCACCGTCGAAGAGATCTCCTCGATGGACATGGTGGTGATGTCCAGATAGGGGATCCCCTCGCGGCGGAACATCGCCTCGGCGCGCGCCACCTCGTACTCGCACTGGCGCAGCTCGGCGTAGCGGCTGTTGGGGCGACGCTCACTGCGGATCTGGTGCAGCCGGTCCGGGTCGATGGTCAGCCCGAAGAGCTTCTCGCGGTGCGAGACCAGCGCCCGGGGCAGCCGAGTGGCGATCAGGTCGTCGTCGGTGAGCGGGTAGTTGGCGGCGTAGACGCCGAACTGCAGCGCCAAATAGAGCGATGCCGGGGTCTTCCCGCTGCGCGAGACCCCCACCAGGATGACGTCGGCGCGGCCGTAGTGCTGATGGGTGGCGCCGTCGTCATGGTGCAGTGCGAAATTCATGGCATCGATCCGCACATCGTACGTGCTATCATCCGCGATTCCGTGCGACCGGCCGATGACATGGTTCGACGGCACCTCCAGCTCGCGTTCGAGCGGCGCGATGAAGGTGTCGAAGAAATCGAAGAGGACAATGTGCTCGCTCCCGCGCAGGACGGCGAGCACCTCCGGGTCGATGATGGTGGAGAAGACAATGGGCGGATGGTCATCCTCGGTGGATGCCGCCGTGATCCGGCGTAACGCCGCCCGTGCCCGCTCCACCGTTTCGACGAAGGGGATCGTGGCCTGCTCGGTGGTGACCGAGAACTGGGTCATCAGCGAGTGGCCGAGGGCCTCGGCCGTGATCCCGGTACGATCGGAGACAAAGAAAACCCTGCGCACATCAGTCATCGGTGGGTCGGTCCCGTTGCGGCCATGTGTCGGCGGGCCATCTTAGACCAAGACCGCCGGCCGCGGCACGCAGCACCGCGAGCACGGCCATTGTGACGCTTCAGGGGAGCACAGCCTTGCAAGATTACGTAGTGGAGTTCGACGCCCTTGGCATGGGCGATGTTGACCAGGTAGGCGGCAAGAACGCCTCCCTCGGCGAGATGATCAGCAACCTCGCCAAGGCGGGCGTCCGTGTCCCGGGCGGGTTCGCCACCACGGCGAAGGCGTACTGGGAGTTCCTCGACGCCAACAACCTGCGCTCGGGGATCCGTGACGCGCTGGCGGGGCTGGATGTCGACGACGTCGAGCAGCTCGCCGCCACCGGCGCGAAGATCCGCCAGATGATCCTCGACGCGCCCCTGCCCGAGAGCCTCGACGCCGCCATCCGCGCCGGCTACGAGAAGCTCGAGTCGCAGCACCCGGGCGAGGCCTCCTTCGCCGTGCGCTCCTCGGCCACCGCCGAGGACCTGCCGGATGCCTCCTTCGCCGGTCAGCAGGAGACCTTCCTCAACGTCCGCGGCCTGGACGGCATCCGCGAGGCCATCCACCACGTCTTCGCCTCTCTATTCACCGACCGCGCCATCGCCTATCGCGTCCACCACGGCTTCGACCACGAGCAGGTGGCCCTTTCGGCGGGCATCCAGCGCATGGTGCGCTCCGATATCGGCGCCTCCGGCGTGATGTTCACCATGGACACCGAGTCCGGCTTCCGTGAGGCCGTCTTCGTCACCGCCTCCTGGGGCCTGGGCGAGACGGTGGTCCAGGGCGCGGTCAACCCCGACGAGTTCTACGTCTACAAGCCCAACCTCGAGCAGAACCGCCCGGCCATCCTGCGCCGCAACCTCGGCGGCAAGGCGATCAAGATGGTCTACTCGGGCAGCACCGAGCACGGCAAGACCGTCGAGACCGTCGACGTCCCCGAGTCCGACCGCATGCGCTTCTGCCTCAACGACGCCGACATCGAGGATCTCGCCCGCCAGGCGGTGATCATCGAGAAGCATTACGGCCGCCCCATGGACATCGAGTGGGGCAAGGACGGCGAGGACGGGCAGCTCTACATCCTCCAGGCCCGCCCGGAGACGGTGAAAAGCCGGGACGGCGGCCAGGTGCTCGAGCGCTACCACCTCAAGGATCGCGGCCAGGTGCTGACCGAGGGTCGTGCCATCGGCCAGCGCATCGGCGCCGGCCCCACCCGCGTCGTCCAGGATGTCAGTGAGATCAACCGCGTCCAGGAAGGCGACGTGCTGGTCACCGACATGACCGACCCGGACTGGGAGCCGATCATGAAGCGCGCGGCGGCGATCGTCACCAACCGCGGTGGCCGCACCTGCCACGCCGCGATCATCGCCCGCGAGCTCGGCATCCCGGCAATCGTCGGCTGCGGCAATGCCACCGAGACCATCCCGGATAGCATCGACGCCACCGTCTCCTGCGCCGAGGGCGACACCGGCTACGTCTACGAGGGCAAGCAGGACTTCGAGGTCCGCGAGGTCTCCCTGTCCGACATGCCGGATCTGCCGTTCAAGATCATGATGAACGTCGGCAACCCGGACCGCGCCTTCGACTTCCAGTTCCTGCCCAACGAGGGCGTCGGCCTCGCCCGCGTGGAGTTCATCATCAACCGGATGATCGGCATCCACCCCCGGGCGCTGCTCGAGTTCGATCAGCAGGAGGAGTCGATCAAGCGGGTCATCCGCTCGCAGACGGCCGGCTACGAGAACCCCGAGGAGTTCTACGTGGACAAGCTCGCCGAGGGGGTCTCCATGCTCGGCGCCGCCTTCCACCCGAAGCCGGTGATCGTGCGCATGTCGGACTTCAAGTCCAACGAGTACGCCAACCTCATCGGTGGCGAGAAGTACGAGCCGCACGAAGAGAACCCGATGATCGGCTTCCGGGGCGCCTCGCGCTACATCAGCCCCGACTTCCAGGAGTGCTTCAAGCTCGAGTGCCGCGCCCTGCGCCGGGTCCGAGACGAGATGGGCCTGGACAACGTCTGGCTGATGGTGCCCTTCGTGCGCACCACCGCCGAGGCCGAGCAGGTCATCCGCCTGCTTGCCGAGAACGGCCTGGAGCGCGGCAAGGACGGCCTGAAGGTCATGATGATGTGCGAGCTGCCCTCCAACGCCGTGCTCGCCGACGAGTTCCTGGAGCACTTCGACGGCTTCTCGATCGGCTCCAACGACCTGACTCAGTTGACCCTTGGACTGGATCGTGACTCGGGTGTCATCGCCGATCAGTTCGACGAGCGCAACGAGGCGGTCAAGCGCATGCTCTCCATGGCCATCCAGGCCTGCCGCCGCCACGGCAAGTACGTCGGCATTTGCGGCCAGGGCCCGTCGGACTACCCCGACCTGGCCCAGTGGCTGATGGACGAGGGCATCGAGAGCGTCTCCCTGAACCCGGATACGGTCGTCGAGACCTGGCTGTATCTGGCGGGCAAGGAGCAGTAAGGCGCTGCTCCCACGGACCGGGGGGGCGGCGGCGCCCCTCCCCGGTCCGCCCTTCCCCACGGTTACCCGCTGCGATGCACTGCTACGGGCCGCCTTCGCGGACCGGCAGCTCCGGATCGTTGCCCCACTCCGACCAGGAGCCGGCGTAGGCGCGCACCCGCTGGTAGCCCAGCGCGCGCAGCACCACGTAGGTCAGGGATGAGCGGTGGTGGGTCTGGCAGTGCACCACCAGCTCCTGCTGCGGGTCGTCGATGCCGCGCTCGTGCAGCAGCTGCTGCACCTGCGGCGCCGGGCGCAGTAGCGGCGGATCCTCGGGATCCATCAGCGCCTGCCAGTCCAGGTGCACCGCCCCCGGGATGTGACCACCCCGGCGGGCGCGGACGTCGGTACCGGTGTATTCCCCCCGGGACCGGGCGTCGATGAGCGTCACCGATGGGTCGTCCAGGTGCGCCAGCACCCAGTCGCGGTCGACCAGGCACTCGGGATGGCGGATCTGCGCCGGGTAGCTGCACGGCTGCGGTGCCACCGCGCCGCCTTCCACCGGCCCCTCCTCGGCGAGCCACCCCTGAAGACCACCGTTGAGCAACCCATGGCGGGGATGACCGAGTAGATCCAGCGTCCATAGCAGGCGGCTCGCCCGCCCCCCGCCGTCGGAGTCATAGGCAATGACCGTGACCGAGTCGTCGATCCCCACCGCGCCCAGGCGTTTGCCCAGGACCGCGGCGTCGGGGACCAGCCCCATCGCCGGCGGCTCGGCGCGCGTCAGGTGGCCGTAGGGCAGGTGCACCGCCCCCGGGATGTGCGTCTGCCGGTAGCGGCCGTCGTCGTCCCCGACATCCACCACGAGCACCGGTTCGCGCTCGCGCAGGGTCTGCAGATCGCCCGGATCGAGCAGCAGCATCCTCCCCTCCCGCCGGCGTCAGGCCGGCATGCGCAGGAACTCGCGCCGGTAGTGGCGCAGCTCGTTGATGGAGTCGCGTATATCGTCCAGGGCCAGGTGGTTGCCGGACTTGCGCACCCCGTCGGCCACCTCCGGCGCCCAGCGCCGGGCCAGTTCCTTGAGGGTGCTGACATCGATGTGGCGGTAGTGGAAGTAGGCCTCCAGATCCGGCATCCAGCGCGCCAGGAAACGGCGGTCCTGGCAGATGCTGTTACCGCACATCGGCGAGGTGCGCGGCGGCACGTGCTGCTTGAGGAATGCCAGCACCTGCGCCTCGGCCTCCGCCTCGGTCACCGTGCTGGCCCGCACCCGCTCGGTCAGCCCCGAGCGGCCGTGCTGTCGGGTGTTCCACTCGTCCATGCCATCGAGCAGGGATCGATCCTGGTGGATGGCCAGCACCGGCCCCTCGGCCAGCGTGTCGAGGTTGCTGTCGGTGACCACCACCGCGATCTCGATGATCCGGTCGCGACTCGGATCCAGACCGGTCATCTCAAGATCGATCCAGATCAGATTCCATTCAGAGAAACCCATACGTGTGCTCTCGCCTGCGCGTGAGTGGTTCAGTCTAGCATCGGCGCCGAGCCCGGGCGTCACCAGGTCTCCGGCTCGGCCGGGGGCTCCAGGTCGGGCATCTCCACCTCGGGGCCCGCCTCCTCCCCGTCGTCGTCCGGCGCCTCCTCGGCCTCGCCGTCGGCCTCCGCCGCCTCATCCTCATCGACCTCCGGGACCGTCTCGTCGACGTCGTCGAGCCCCTGCTCGATCCGCCGCTCCTCCGGGGTCAGCAGCTCCCGCGGCCGGCGCGGCAAGGCATCCAGGGCGTGCTCATCGGGGTCCATGCGCCGCTCGCGCTCGGCGATGCTCGCCACCGCCGCGCGGCTGAGCAGGACGACGGAGATGCGGCGGTTGATGTCGGCCCGGGGGTCGTCCGGGTCGGCGGGGATGGTATCGGCGTAGCCGACCACCTGGCCGATGCGCCCCGCGGGCAGCCCCCCGTCGACCAGCGTCTGCCGAGCGGAATGGGCCCGGTCGGTGGACAGCGACCAGTTGTCGTAGTCGTCCCGGGCAAACGGCCGGGCGTCGGTGTGACCGGAGAGCGAGACCGGATTGGGCACCTCCTCGAGCACACCGGCCAGGGCACGGAGGATCTCCTCGGTGTGGTCCTTGGGGTCGGCGCTGCCGAGTTCGAACATCGGCCGACCGTCGTGGTCGACCAGCTGGATGCGCAGACCGTCGTCGGTGATATCGAGCATGATCTGATCGGCGTACTCGGCCAGGTCCGGGTCGTCCATCACCGCATCCTGGAAGCGCTCGGCCAGATCCTGCATCTCCTCGGCCCGAATGAACCCGCCCTCGCCCAGGGGCATGCCCTCCAGGTCGATGGGCGCGCGGCGCTCGCCCTCGAAGTCGATCACGTCGCGGGCCGCCGGCGGATGGGCCGCCTGCGGATCCCGGAAGTACTGGCCGATGCCCTTGCGCTGATCATCGTCCAGGGCGAGCAGCAGCCAAAGGACCAGGAAGATGGCGAACATCGCCGTCATGAAGTCGGCGAAGGCAATCTTCCACGAGCCGCCGTGGTGCTCCTCGCCGTGCTTCGCCACCTTCTTGATGACGACCGGGCGGGTCTTGTTCTCCTCGACCATGCCCCGGGGCTGCCCTTAAGCGTCCTGACTGCGGGCGGCCTGCATCTTCACGTGCTCCTCGAGCTCGAAGAAGGTCGGTCGCTCCGCCTCGAACATCGCCTTGCGGCCGAACTCCACCGCCACCACCGGCTTGTAGCCGTTGAGCACGGCCAAAAGGGTCAGCTTGATGGTCTCCAGGAACTTGGTCTGCTCCTGCGCCCGGTGCTCCATGGCCTGGCCCAGCGGGCCGACGAAGGCGTAACCGGCGAAGATGCCGGTGAAGGTGCCGACCAGCGCCGAGGCCACCAACCCGCCGATGGTCATCACGTCCTCGTCCAAAGAACCGAGGGCGATGACCACGCCGAGCAGCGCGGCGATGATGCCGAACCCGGGCATGGCGTCGGCCACCTTGTTCACCGCGGCCGCCGGGTGCGACGCCTCCTTGTGGTGGGACTCGATCTCCACGTCCATGAGGTTCTCCATCTCGAAGGGGTTCATGTTGCCCCCCACCATGAGACGGAGGTAGTCGCAGAGGAACTCCAGGGCCACGTGGTCGTTGAGGATGCGCGGGTAGGACTTGAACAACTCGCTCTCGTGGGGGTTGTCCACATCGTCCTCGATGGAGAGCAGCCCGTCGCGCTGGGCGCGCTGGAAGATCTCGTAGAGCAGCGCGAGCAGATCCATGTAGTGCTCGCGCCCGTAGGGCGCTCCGCCGGGGATCTTGGGGATGGTGCTCAACACCCGCTTGATGACCTTCAGCGGATTGGCGATCAGGAAGCCGCCGATGGCCGCGCCGAAGATGATCAGGAATTCGTACGGCTGCCAGAGGATGGCCAGCGGGCCGCCGTGGGCGGCGTAGCCGACGATCACCGAGAAGAATGCGATGGCAGCGCCAATGATAACCAGCATGTGTGCCTGCCTGCCCCCCTGTGGCTGCTGGCTGGAGGATCCGTGGCCGCCAGTCTAACCGATCAACCCTGTCGGGGCAGCGCCCTTTCCATTCCCGGAGCCGTTCGGGGGCCCTACAATGACGCCATGAACAAGGATCCCGAATCCCCGCAGCGGCGTCTGGAGGACTGGGTTGCGGCCATCGGCGAGCCGCGGCTGCCGCGCCTGCCCCGGCACACGCTGGACTATGAGCTGCCGCCGCGCGATCTGGCCGCGCAGATCTACGTGGACCCGGCCCTGGTCCTCGGGCTGATCCGCGACGTCAATACCCACGCCTCGCGCCACCTGGACTCCGGCGTGCACAGCATGGAAGAGGCCGTGCTCCTGCGCGGGGTGCGCAACGTCCGTGCTGTGGCCGACGGGCTGCCCCGCGCCGAATCGGCCCTGACCCGGGTCAACTACCGCGGTTACCTGTTCACCTGCGAGCGGGCCATCCACGCCGCCTGCCAGGCCCGGCGCTGGGCGTGGCAGCTCGCCGATCTGCTGCCCAACGAGGTCTACACCGCCGCGATGCTGCGCCACAGCGCCGAGTTGGTCATGTGGAGCCACGACGAGGGCCGGGTGATGCGCACCATCCACGAGATGGCCCCGGAGCCCGCCTACGCCTCCGAGGCGGAGTACGTGGCCCTCGGCTTCTCCCTGGGGGAACTCAACCTGGCCCTGGCCCAGCAGTGGCAGTTGCCCGCCCTGGTGGCCGAATCCAGCGAGGCGCTGGCCGCCGACACGCGCTCGCCGCGCAGCTGGGCGGTGGGCCTGGCCACCCGGCTGGCCGCCCTGGCCCGCCAGGGCTGGCACCACCCGGAGATGCCGCCGCTGCTCGACGCCCTCGCCGAGCTACTCGAACTCGACGACGAGGCCACCCGGGCGGAGATCTCCGCCGGCGCCGCCGAGGCCGCCGAGCTGCTGCCCTGGAAACCGGTGACCTTCGCCCCGCTGCTGGGCGAGACGGACGAGGACGAGCCGGAACAACCGGCTCGCGCGCCGATCAGCGAGACCTCCGACAACCCCTACCTCTCCGACGGCACCGCCAAGGGCGGCGTCTGCCTGGCGCCGCGTCGCGAGGTCTTCCAACGGGTGCGCCATGAACTGGAGAACCGCGACTACGCGCGCTCCGAGGCGCAGATGCGCCGCCGCCAGGGCCGCGTCTCGCCCCGCGACTGCATCCTCAACCTGGTCCTCACCGGGCTCTACGACGGCCTGGGGCTGAGCCGCGTGCTCTACGCCCAGATGCTCCCGGACGGCGAGACCCTGGCCGGACAGTACGTCCTCGGCGCCGCCGGCGACCCGAACTTCCACCGCTTTCGGGTGGACCTCGCCCGCCCCTCGCTCCTACAGGAGCTGATGGCGAAGCCGTCGGCGGTGTGGCTGACGCCGCAGCGCTACGAGCGGATCCGGCACCGCGTGCCGCAGCCCCTGCACGCCCTCGCCGACGGCCGTTCGGCCTTCCTCGCCGCGGTGTTCGCCAACGGCCGCCCGCAGGGGATGGTCTACGCCGACCGCCACCGCATCGACAACGCCCTCGACGAGCCGAGCTTCCAGGCGTTCCGGCGGCTCTGCGCCCTCGGCGGCCAGCGCCTCGGCGAGCTGTAGCCCACGACCCGCGGCGGCGGCCACGGCGCTCAGCCCGGCGGCCAGGTCATCTGCCGGCCACCGAGCAGGTGCAGGTGCAGGTGGTGGATCTCCTGCCCGCCCTCGTCCTTGCAGTTGAAGACGGTGCGGTAGCCGCGCTCGCTGAGGCCCTCCTGCTCGGCCAGGGTGCGGGCGGCGGTGAACATCTCGTTGAGCAGTTCGCCGTCGTCGGCGGTCAGATCGTGCAGCGTCGGCACGTGGCGCCGCGGGATGATCAGGATGTGGGTCGGCGCCTGGGGATGGAGATCCCGAAAGGCGATCACCTGCTCGCCGCTGTGGACGATATCCGCGGGGAGTTCCCCGGCGACGATCTTGCAGAAGATACAGTCGGTCATCGGTGCCTCCTTTTCCGGCCGATGCTCAGCCCTCGTAATCCCGCCGCCCCATGAAAGCGTGAGAGAGGGTCCCCTGGTCCACCTGCTCCAGCGCGCCGCCCATGGGCACCCCGTGGGCGATGCGCGTGGTGCGCACCCCGCGCTCGGCGGCCAGGCTCTGGACGTAGTGGGCGGTGGCCTCGCCCTCGATGGTGGGATTGGTGGCGAGGATGATCTCTTCGACCTCGCCGGCATCCAGCCGCTGCTGCAGCCGATCCAGCCCGAGCTCTTCCGGGCCGATGCCGTCGAGCGGCGACAGCGCCCCACCGAGGACGAAGTAGAGCCCCTGGAAATCCGTGGCCTGCTCGAGGGCAAAGACGTCGGCGCTGCTCTCGACCACGCACAGCAGCGTACGACGGCGCTGCGGGCTGGCACAGAGCCCGCAGCGCTCTTCCTCGGTCAGCAGCCCGCAATCGGGGCAGTGGCCAACGCCCTCCACCGCCCCCTGCAGCGCAGCGGTAAGCTGCCGGGCACCGTCACGGTCGCGCTGGAGCAGATGCAGCGCCATGCGCTGCGCCGTCTTGGCGCCCACTCCGGGCAGACGGCGCAGCCCCTCGACCAGCTCGCGCAGCCGCGGCGAGTAGACGCTCATCGGCTGCCGATCAGAACGGCAGCTTCATCCCCGGGGGCAGGCCCATGCCCTCGGCCATGCCGGACATGCGCTCCTGGCTCTCGCGCTGGACCTTCTGCACGGCGTCGTTGACCGCCGCCGCCACCAGGTCCTCGACCATCTCCCGGTCGTCCTCGAACAGCGAGGGGTCGATCTCGACCTTGCGCACCTCGTTGCGCCCGGTCATGGTCACCTTAACCATGCCCGCCCCGGCCTCGCCGCTGACCTCCATGGCAGCGATCTCCTCCTGGGCCTTCTGCATGTCCTCCTGCAACTGCTGGGCCTGCTTCATGATATTGCCGAGTCCGCCCTTCATCGCCTTCTACCTCGATGCTCGTCTTTACGGATGATTGCTCTCGCCATCGGCCGGCCGCACGCCGTGGAGCTGGCCGTCGAAGGCCTCGCACAGCCCCTGCAGCCCGGGGTCCGCGGCCAGGGCCCGCTCCGCGTCGGCCTGGCGCTCGCGGGTCTGCTGCCGTTCGGCCATCGCCGGCGTCCACCGGGTCGGGCCGATGTCGATGCGCAGGGTGATCGCCTCCCCGAAGACCCGCCCCAGCGCCGTCTGCAGCCGCTCGCGCCGCTCGGCATTGTTCAGGTATTCGTGGCTTTCGTCCAGCCGCAGGATAACACGCTCCCCCTCGCGGCCGACCCACTCGCACTGTCCGGCAAGCATGCGCAGCGGCCCGTCGAGCTCGCCGACGATCCGCGTCCAGCGCGCCGCGCCCTCCTCGTCGTCGCTGGCCGGCTGCGGACCCGCCTCCGCGCCTTCAGCCGGGGGCGGCGCCGACGCCGGAGCCCCATCCCGGGGCGCGGCCGCACCCAACCCCGCTCCCGAGGGCGGCGCGTTCGCCACAGACGGGCCGGCCCCACCGCCGGCCGCCGCCCCACCACTGCCCGCTGGTGCGCTGATCCGCGGCGCCGTCTCGGCGGGTCGGAAGGCGTGCATGCGCAGCAGGGCCATCTCGAAGCCGGTGGCCGGGTCCGGTGCGTAGGGCAGATCGCGGCGGGCATTGACGCCGATCTGGTAGTAGAGCTGCAGATCCTCGGCATCGATGCGCTCGGCCAGCGCCAGCAGCCGATCGCGTTCGGGCTCGTCCTCGCCGATGGCCGAGGGCACCTGCTGCGCCAGGGCCAGGCTGTGCACCGTGGCCACCAGCTCGGCCAGGGCCTCGTCGAAGTCCGCCGCCGCCTCGGCCATCTGCCGGGCAGCACCGATCAGTGCCGCGCCATCGTCATCGGCCAGGGCAGTGAGCACCGCCAGCACGTGGTCGCGCTCGATGGCGCCGAGCATCGCCGCGACCTCGTCGTCCCGGGCCGCCCCCTCGCCAAAGGCCAGCGCCTGGTCGAGCAGGCTCAGGGCGTCGCGCAGGCTGCCGTCGGCGGCGCGGGCCAGGCGAGCGGCGGCGCCGGACTCCACCGTCACGCCCTCTTCTTCAGCCAGCCCCAGCAGCCGATCGCGGATCAGGGTGCTGGAGAGACGGCGCAGGTGGAACTGCAGGCAGCGCGAAAGGACGGTGACCGGCAGCTTCTGCGGATCCGTGGTGGCCAGCAGGAACTTCACGTGGTCCGGGGGCTCCTCCAGCGTCTTCAACAGCGCGTTGAAGCTGTGGCTGGAGAGCATGTGGACCTCGTCGATGAGGTAGATCTTGAACCGCCCGCGGGTGGGCGCGTACTGGACGTTGTCCAGCAGCTCGCGGGTATCTTCGACCTTGGTCCGCGAGGCGGCGTCGACTTCGATCAGGTCGACGAAGCGCCCGGCGTCCAGCTCGCGGCAGCTGTCACAGGTGCCGCAGGGCTCGGCGGTGATGCCCTGCTCGCAGTTCAGGCACTTGGCGAGGATGCGCGCCACGGTGGTCTTGCCGACCCCGCGGGTGCCGCTGAACAGGTAGGCGTGGTGGAGACGGCCATCGGCCAGGGCGTTGGCCAACGCGCGCAGGACGTGCTCCTGGCCGGCCACCTCTTCGAAGCGGCGTGGCCGCCACTTGCGCGCAAGGGCTTGGTAGGTCATGCCGACGGCGGCTCCGGTTGGGTGGAGGCAGCCACACCAGCCACACCCCGGCGCCCGAGGATCGCTGCTGCCGCTGCTCCCTTCCGGGCCTGACGGGGTTCACAGCGACTCGTCGCGGGGGGACCGGTGCAGCCACCATCGCCTGGCGGAGAGGGAGGGATTCGAACCCTCGGTACCTTTCGGTACACGCGCTTTCCAGGCGCGCTCCTTCGACCGCTCGGACACCTCTCCTGAGTCGCCAATCGCCGTTACGATTGGAACGCGAAAGCATAAGGCATACGGCGGGTGGACGCAAACGCCGCGCCGCGGCCGCCCCCCGCTCCCGGACCCGAAAGAGGGCTTTTTAACATGCTGATCTTGCAACGGGTGCATTGGGCATGTTCTAGTTGAAAAGCATGACCAAGCAAAAAGGCAGCGCACACGCGCTCGCTTCACACCAGCCGTCGCCCGGCCCGGGCCTTGTTCAAGCTACTGATCCCCCAGTGGCCGCGGCACGCGCACCCCTAGCATTGATTGCACCACGCTCCATTCAAACCGACGGATCAGCATGACTGAAAAACTCGTCGTAGAAGACCTCTACAAGATTTTCGGCCCGAAACCCGAGCGGGCCATGGAGCTGCTCAAACAGGGCTACAACAAGGACGACATCTTCCAGCGCACCGGCAACACCGTCGGCGTGCGCGAAGCGAGCTTCACCATCCACGAGGGTGAAGTCTTCGTCATCATGGGGCTGTCGGGCTCCGGCAAGTCGACCATGGTGCGGATGTTCAACCGCCTGATCGACCCGACCTACGGCCACATCTATGTCGATGGCCACGACATCATGGCGATGAGCCAGCAGGAGCTCATCAACATGCGCCGACGCGACATGTCCATGGTGTTCCAGTCCTTCGCCCTGCTCCCGCACAAGACCGTCGCCGAGAATGCCGCCTTCGGCCTGGACGTCTCCGGGCACGGCACCGCGGAGCGACGCGAGAAGGCCCTGCAGGCCCTCGAGGCCGTCGGCCTGGCGGCCAACGCCGACAGCTACCCCGACGAACTCTCCGGCGGCATGAAGCAGCGCGTCGGCCTTGCCCGCGCCCTGGCCACCGACCCCTCCATCCTGCTCATGGACGAGGCCTTCTCGGCCCTCGACCCGCTGATCCGAACCGAGATGCAGGATGAGCTGATCCGTCTGCAGCAGGAGCAGAGCCGCACGGTCATCTTCATCTCCCACGATCTGGACGAGGCCATGCGCATCGGCGACCGCATCGCCATCATGGAGGGCGGTCAGGTGGTCCAGATCGGCACGCCGGAGGAGATCGTCTCCAACCCGGCCAACGAGTACGTGCGCTCCTTCTTCTACGGCGTGGACGTCAGCCAGGTCTACAACGCCGGCGACATCGCCGAGCGCCGCCGGGTCACCGTGATCCAGCGCCCCGGCGTGGACGTGCGCGCCGCGCTCGAGCGGCTCAAGCACTACGCCAGCGACATCGGCGTGGTCATCGACCGCAACCGCCGCTTCCAGGGGCTGGTCTCCGTCGACAGCCTTACCGACGCCATCCGCAGCGGCGGCAGCACCGAATACGGCGACGCCTTTCTCAGTGGCGTGCAGACCATCGCGGCCGACACGGCGATCTCCGACGTGCTCGGGCCGTCGGCCGAGAGCGAGTACCCGCTGGTGGTGGTGGATGACGACGGGCACTACGTCGGCACCCTCTCGCGCAGCCAGCTGCTGCTCACCCTGGATCGCACCCAACAGGCGTAAGGGACAGACATGCAAGATCAACCGGATATCGAGGAACACGAAACCATCGGCCCGATCGATCAGGCCGCCGAGTGGTTCAGCGACAACGTGCTGGACCGGATCACCATCGGCGACTGGATCGAAAACGGTGTCGACTGGATCAGCGACAACCTCGAGCCCCTGCTCGACGGCATCGAGGGGGCCATCCGCGCCCTGGTCGACGCCACCGAGTTCCTCCTCCTCTACCCGCTGTGGGTCGCCGCCTTCTTCCTGGTGGTCGGCGCCTGGCGGACGTGGGGCCGCAAGGCCGGCCTGATCGCCCTCGGCGTGGCCGTGGCGCTGTTCGGCATGGGGCTGTTCTCCGAGGCCATCCAGGCGCTGCTCTGGTACCCGCCACCCTGGGTGCTGGCGCTGTTGGTGATCCTGGTCAGCTTCTGGCGCGTGGGCTGGCGCTTCGGCATCTTTGCCGTCATCGCCCTGGCGCTGATCTTCAGCATGGAGCTCTGGCCCGAGACCATCCGCACCCTGTCGCTGGTGGTGGCCTCCTCCATTGCCGCGCTGATCATCGGCCTGCCCATCGGTGTGGCCATGTCGCGCAGCGACCGGGTGGAGATGGTGGTCCGCCCCATCCTGGACCTGATGCAGACCATGCCGCCCTTCGTCTACCTGATCCCGGCGGCGATCTTCTTCGGTCTGGGCACGGTGCCGGGGGCCATCGCCACGCTGATCTTCGCCATGCCGCCGGCGGTGCGCCTGACCAACCTCGGCATCCGCCAGGTCAGCCAGGAGCACGTGGAAGCCGGCCAGGCCTTCGGCTGCACACCGCGACAGCTGCTGGTCAAGATCCAGCTGCCGCTGGCCATGCCGTCGATCATGCAGGGCATCAACCAGACGATCATGCTGGCCTTGTCCATGGTGGTCATCGCCTCCATGATCGGCGCCGGTGGCTTGGGTGGCACGGTGCTCACCGGCATCCAGCGCCTGCAGGTAGGGCTCGGCTTCGAGGGCGGCCTCGCCGTGGTCTTCCTGGCCATCCTGCTGGATCGCATCTCGCAGAGCTTCGGCGAGCGCCGGCACGGCCAGGGGCGCGATTACGGGGCGCTGCTGCGCTGGTTCTTCGGCAACCGCCAGCAGGGCCCGGCCGCCCAGGGCTGAACACGAACCCGGCCCCGTGGCCGGCCCTCCGGGGCCGGCGCGGGGCGGACTGAGGGAAAGCAGCAGAGGAGTGGTACCATGCGACGCAAGCTGACCACCGCGGCGGCCACCGCCGCCATCACCGCCGGCATGGCCTCCGCGGCCAACGCCGACGAGATCCGCATCGGCTGGACGGCCTGGGCCGACGCCGAGTTCATCACGCGGATGGCCGAGGATGTCATCACCAGCGAGTTCAACACCGACGTTGAGCTGGTGCAGACCGACATCGCGCCGCAGTACACCGGCCTCGCCCAGGGCGACATCGACCTGATGCTCATGTCCTGGCAGCCGATCACCCACGAGGACTACATCGAGGAGTTCGGCGACGACATCGTCGACCTGGGCGTTCTCTACGACGACGCCGCCCTGGGCTGGATCGTCCCGCAGTACCTCTACGACGAGGGCCTGACCTCCATCGAGGACCTCAAGGATCCGGAGTGGCAGGATCGCCTCGACGGGCAGATCCAGGGCATCGACCCGGGCGCCGGTCTCACCCGCCTCTCCCATGACGTGATCGAGGACTACGACCTGGACTACAACCTGGTCGAGGCCTCCGACTCCGCCATGACCGCCTCGCTGGCCCGTTCGGCCCGCCGTGACGAGGCCATCGTGGTCACCGGCTGGAGCCCGCACTGGAAGTTCGGCGCCTGGAACCTCGCCTACCTGGAGGATCCGGAGGGCAGCCTCGGCGGCGCGGAGCACATCAACGCCATGTCGCGTGAGGGCTTCCCCGAGGACCACCCCGAGGTGGCGGAGTTCGCCAGCTGCATCAACATCGACATCGATCTGCTCAACGAGTACATGTTCCTCGGCCGCGAGGAAGGCACCGAGGCGGCCGTCGAGCAGTTCCTCGACGAGGAGGCCGATCTGGTCGACGAATGGATCCGTTGCGCCCGCGACTGATCCGCTCGGCCTGACGCGGGGCCCGGCCCTTGCCGGGCCCCCGCCGTTTCGGCGAAAGTATTCGGGCACCACGATTCAATAGAGAGCCAAAAAGAGGGAGCACCCATGAACAACAAGACCAAGAGCCTGGTCCTCTCCGGTGCGGCCGTGGCCCTGGCCACGCCGATGTCCTCGGCCCTGGCGCTGGACGACGTCCTCGGTTTCGGGGCGTGGATCAACTACCAGTACGACGTTGACGATGACGCCAGCGAGGATCGCTACGGCGATCTCGACTTCGAGTCGTTCAACATCTACGCCAATCATCAGCACGGTGACTGGTTCTTCGACGGTGAGGTCCGCCTCGGCTGGGGCAGCTTCCAGGGGACCGGCATTAGTGAAGACGAGTCTGATGCTGCAGCGAACCGCAGCGTGATCGGCATCAAGGAGCTGGCCATCGGCCGCCATTACGGCGAGGAGTGGACGATGACCGTCGGCAAGACCGAGGTCCCGTTCACCTACAGCCGCTTCAACTTCTGGCCCGGCGAGCGCCTGGCCTCCGGCTTCGGTGACCAGTACAACCCGGGCATCCGCTTCGACTTCGACCCGGTGAACAACCCGATGGACATGAGCTTCATGTACATCAAGAGCCAGAACTGGGGCACCGACACCACCTCGCTGGACGACGGCACCCTGGGCCATTGGGGCAGCAACGACACCTATCACAAGATCAACACCCTGGTTGCTGATCTTGGCTTCACCCAAGGCGATTTCCGCTACGGCGCCTCCCTCCAGGCCGGTCAGCTGGCGAACCAGGAGCATGATGATTTCACTGCGGGTGAGGAAACCGAGACGCACTGGGCGGCTGGCCTCTACACCGAGGGCACCGTCGGCGCTTGGGATCTGGCCGGCCAGCTGGTCCACTATGACCAGGGCGATACCGATGAGTTCGATGATGATCTAGATATCACAACGCAAGGCTCCGGCCAGGTCGGGATGCTCAGCGCCGGGTTCAACGCGGGTGACTGGTACCACTACGGCGACCTCACCGGCCGCGCCCCGGACAGCGACCGTGAGCGTGATGACACCACTTACGACTTGGTCCTGGGCAGCCGCTACAACTACGGCCCCGGTTTCATCTACGCCGAGCTCCAGCTGGAGAACATCACCGATCAAGAGGAAGGCGTTAGCGGTCACGAGTACGACGACGATGAGTATGAGTTCACCCAGACGGTGAATCTGACCATGGACTACTACTTCTAAACCCATCCGGGTCTGAGAAGCATGTAGCCACCTGCAAGGGCGCGGCCTCGGTCGCGCCCTTGCTGTTTGTGGGCTACTGCTTTGGCTGCCCAAAGATCCCCCGCGGTCTGAATTGACTCTCCCGCAACCCTTTGGGAAGCTTTTGCCGTAACCCGCACTGCGACAGTCCTGCGTGCGGGTCCTCGTCAGCCACAGGGAGCTTCACCCGTGACCGATCCCGAGAACACCAACCCCAAAGAGGTGAAGAAGGAGATCGAGGAGCTCGAACAGGCGTACGACACCGAGCACGAGATCGGCGAGCAGAACATCACCCCAGAGATCCGGCCCATCGGGCTGGCTCTGGATCTGCACAACCCGGTCTTCATCGTCAGCTCCGCGCTCATCTTCGTCTTCCTCATCGGCACCCTGATCTTCACCGCCCCCGCCCAGGAGGCCCTGGAGGGCGTCCGCGGCTGGGCCACCAGCAACTTCGACTGGTTCTTCCTCACCGCCGGCAACATCTTCGTCCTCTTCTGCCTGCTGCTGATCATCCTGCCGCTGGGCAGCATCCGCATCGGCGGACAGGACGCCAAGCCGGACTTCTCCCGATTGTCCTGGTTCGCCATGCTCTTCGCCGCCGGCATGGGCATCGGCCTGATGTTCTGGGCGGTGGCCGAGCCGGTGGGCTACTACACCGAGTGGTTCGGCTCGCCGTTCAACATCGAGGGCGGTACCGATGACGCGGCGAAGGCGGCCATGGGTGCCACCATGTACCACTGGGGCCTGCACCCGTGGGCCATCTACGGTGTCATGGCGCTGGCCCTGGCGTTCTTCACCTACAACAAGGGGCTGCCGCTGACCGTGCGCTCGGTCTTCTACCCCCTGCTGGGTGAGCGGGTGTGGGGTCCGCTGGGCCACATCATCGACACCGTGGCGGTGCTGGCCACCATCTTCGGCCTGGCCACCTCCCTGGGCTTCGGCGCCCAGCAGGCGGCCAGCGGCCTGAGCTACGTCTTCGAGGCCGTCCCCGATACCCTGGCCACCCAGGTCGCCATCATCATCGGCGTTACGGTGGCGGCGCTGATCTCGGTGCTGCGCGGCATCGACGGCGGCATCAAGCTGCTCAGCAACCTGAACATCAGCCTGGCCGGGCTGCTGATGCTCTTCGTGATCATCGCCGGTGGCGCCATCGCCTTCGTCACCCAGCTCTGGCACACCACCGCCGCCTACGCCGGCGACTTCTTCGCCCTCTCCAACCCGGTCGGCCGCGAGGACGAGACCTTCCTCCAGGGCTGGACGGCGTTCTACTGGGCGTGGTGGATCAGCTGGTCGCCGTTCGTCGGCATGTTTATCGCCCGGGTCTCCCGCGGGCGCACCGTGCGCGAGTTCATGACCGCGGTGCTGATCGTGCCCACGGTGGTGACCGTCTTCTGGATGAGCGCCTTCGGCGGTGTGGGCCTGCAGCAGGCCATCGAGGGCATCGGCGCGCTGGCCGACGGCATCGGCGCCGACGAGTCCATGGCGCTGTTCCACATGCTCGAGCAGCTGCCCTGGACCCTGCTCACCGCCTCGGTGGCGGTCTTCCTGGTGCTGGTCTTCTTCGTGACCTCGTCGGACTCCGGTTCGCTGGTCATCGACAGCATCACCGCCGGCGGCAAGACCGACGCCCCGGACGCGCAGCGCGTCTACTGGGTGGTGCTCGAGGGCCTGATCGCCGGTGTGCTGCTGTTCGTCGGCGGTGACGCCGCCCTCAGCGCCCTGCAGGCAGGGGCCGTTTCGGCCGGACTGCCGTTCACCGTGATCCTGCTGCTCATCTGCCTGAGCCTGCTCATCGGGCTGCGCCACGAGCGCCGCCTGATCAAGCTCAGCCAGCAGGTCTAGAACCGGCGCCTGCGGGCGCCCGCAACCGCCCCCGGTACCCGCCTGCGGGTATCGGGGTTTTTTTGTGGCTCCGACCCCACCCGCCCCGGGTGCTAAAATCTGAGTCTCACCCACGCCCCGGCAACCGCCCCATGGCCCACTGGCGAACGCTCCCCGGACTCTTCGGCCCGCGCTGGCGTCACCCGGACCCGGCCACCCGTCGTCGCGCCGCTATGGACCTCGATCCCAACCAGCCGGAGACCGCCGAGGCCCTGGCCGCCCTGATCGACGACCCGGCCCCGCCGGTGCGCGAGGCCGCCGCCAAGCGCTGCAGCGACCTGGCCACCCTGCGCCGGCTGCGCCGCGACGACCCCGACGCCAGCGTGCGCACGGCCGCCACGGTCCGCTACCGCCAGCGGCTGGTAGGCGACGCCGCCCCGGAAGCGGTAACCGCCGAGCTGCGCCACTGCGACGACCCCACGGTGGCCGCACACATCGCCCAGCAGGGCCGCACCCCGGCGGTGCGCCGCGCCGCCCTCGCCCAGCTGGAGCAGGCGCAGGTGATCGCCGAGGTGGCCCTCCACGACGACGACCCCGACACCCGGCTGCACGCTGTCGAGCAGCTGGACGACCCGAAGAGCCTACGCGCGCTGGCCGAGCGGGCCCGCAGCCTGGCGCCGGAGGTGGCCGAGGCCGCGGAGCGGCGCCTGAACCCGCCGGCACCGCCCACCACCGAGGGGCACACCGCCACCACAGAGACCGACGCGGCCCCCGCCGCCGACCAGGACGATCCGGCACCGGCCACGGGCGCCGCCGCCTCGCTGGCCAACGCCATGACCGGCCTCGCCGAGGGCGGCTGGTGGCCCGGCTACCACACCCGCCGCCGGGCGCTGATGGCCCGCTGGCGGGAACTGGACGAGCCACGGCCGCCGGCACTCAGCGAACGCTTCCGCCAGGCCACCCAGGCCGCCCTGATGCAGCAGCCGCGCAACCACGGCGGCGACGCCACCCGCACCCGCCTGCAGCTGGAGCAGCTGCTCACCGAAATCGAGGGTCAGGAGGATCCGGCCCGCGCCGCCGGGCAGCGCCTGGAGGCGCTCAGCCGCAGTGTCGCCGAGCTCGCCGGCGACCACCCCGACGAGGCCCGCGCCCGCATCCTCCTGCAGCGCCTGGGCCGGCGGATCCCCCAGCTCCGCCCACGCCGCCCGGCGGGCGGCGCGGTGCGCCCGCCCCGTCGGGCCGGCGACCAGTGCGACCTGGCCGCCGTGGCCCGCAGCCTGGCCGAGGCCGAGGAGGCCATCGCCGGCGGGGACCTGCGGCGGGTCCGCCAGGCCCTGGCCGAGGCGCAGCGGCTGGTGGGGCCACCGCCCGGCGGCGAGCCGCCGCCGGGCTGAGCCGGCGGCGGCCCGGCCGGCTCAGCGGATCAGGCGGCGGCGGAAGAGGTACGAGGCCACCGTGAAGGCGGCCGCGATGTAGCCCAGCGGCACCAGCAGGTGGAGCAGCACGCCCGGGGCCAGGCCCTCGCCCACCGCCAGCGGCCGGACTAATTCGACCATGTGCGCCAGCGGCAGCAGGTAGGCCAGCCCGGCGATCAGCGCCGGCAGCTGCTCGATGGGGAAGAAGACCCCGGAGAGGAGCAGCATCGGCGTCAGGACCAGCGTGAAGTAGTAGAGGAAGAAGTCGTAGCTCGGCGACAGCGCGGTGATGATCAGCGCCATGCTGGCGAAGGCCAGGGCGGCGAGGAAAACCACCGGCAGCGCCAACAGCATGCCGGGCAGACTGAGGATGCCCAGGGCCACGGCGACGATGCCGATGGCCCCGGCGCTGAGCAGCGACTTGCTCGCCGCCCACACCGCCTCGCCGAGGACGATGTCGTCCACCGACAGCGGCGCACCGAGCATCGCCGCCCAGGTCTGCTGGGTCTCCATGCGCGTGTAGGCGGAGTACAGCGCCTCGAAGCTGGAGGTGAACATGGCGCTGGAGCAGACGATGCCCGAGGCGATGAAGACGATGTACGGCATCCCGGAGTCGAGATCGCCGATCAGCGCCCCGAGCCCGTAGCCGAAGGCCAGCAGGTAGAGCACCGGCTCGCCGAAGTGGCCCAGCAGCGACGGCCAGATCAGCCGGCGCCAGACGCGGAAATTGCGGCGCCAGACCGGGATGAAGCGCAGGCTCGGGCGCGGCAGCCAGCGGTCGCGCTCGGAGGGCGGATCCGCCTCCGCCGAGGCGATCTCCACGCGTTCGCTCATGGTCACTCCCTCAGCTCGTGGCCGGTCAGATGCAGGAAGACGTCCTCGAGGTTGGTCGGGCGCTGCAGGTAGGTCAGCCCCTGCTCGTGCAGGGCGCCGGCCACCGGTGCCGGGTCGTCGGCGTAGAGCAGCACCGTCTCGCCCACCTCACGCACCCGCGCCGCACCGGAAAGCCCCGCCCGACCGAGCCAGGCCCGCGCCTCGTCGCCGCGCAGCTCCACCACGTAGCGCTCCAGGTGGCTGCGCGCCAGCGCCGCCGGGCTGTCGCAGTCGATGATCCGGCCGTGGTCCATGATCGCCAGCCGGTCACAGAGGCGCTCGGCCTCCTCCATGTAGTGGGTGGTGATCACCAGGGTCCGTCCCTGCTTCTGCAGCGCCCGCAGCTTCTGCCAGATGTTCTGCCGCGCCTGGGGGTCGAGTCCGGTGGAGGGCTCATCGAGGACCACCAGATCCGGGTCGTTGACCAGCGCCCGGGCCAGGGTCAGGCGGCGCTTCATGCCGCCGCTGAGTGAGGCGATGGGCGAATCGGCCTTGCCCTCCAGGGCGGCGAAGGCGAGCAGCTCGTCCACCCGGGGCCGCGCGGCCTCGCGGCCGAGGCCGTGGTAGCTGGCGTAGGTGAAGAGGTTCTCGCGGACGGTGAAGTCCGGATCGAGGTTGTCGATCTGCGGCACCACCCCCATGCGCGCGCGCATCGCCCGGGCCCGAGCCGGCACCGGCTCGCCGAGGACCTCCAGCGTGCCGCCATCCGGAGGCGTGACGCCGAGGATCATGCGCAGCGTGGTGGTCTTGCCGGCGCCGTTAGGTCCGAGCAGCCCGAAGCACTCGCCGCGGGGGACATGCAGATCGATGCCATCGACCACCGTCGTCCCGCCGTAGCGCTTGAGCAGCCCCTCGGCCCGGAGCGCCGGCCCGGAGGCGTCGGATTCGTTCACCATAGAGCCATCCCGCATCGCTGGAAGCCGACGATGGTACACGCTGCGGCGCCGCGCCGCAGCCCGCCGGCCCGGTCACTCCGCCGCCGCGTCCAGGCGCTGCGCCACCCGCGCCAGCGCCTCCGGGGTGTTGATGTTGACCAGTGCCGCCGCCTGATCGTCGAAGTCCGCCGCGGCCACCCGGTGGCGCGCCAGCCAGCCGTGGACGCGGCGCTCGCCGGCGGCCAGGGCGGCGTCGAGATCGGCGCACAGGCGGCGCTTGAGCAGCGCGAAGACTGGCTGCAACCGACCCTCCAGCCGGGCCACCGCCAGCTCGGCGTCGGCGGCCTCCAGGGCATCGGTGAGCCGCGCCGCCAGATCATGGGGCAACAACGGTGCATCGCAGGGGGCCACCAGCACGCGCTCCGTCCGCGCGCAGGCCAGGGCGCTGGCCATACCCGCCAGCGGCCCCAGCCCGCCCGGGGGGCGGTCGCCGTCCACCGGTACCCCCAGGGCCCGGTAGCGCGCCGCGTGGCGGTTGGCGTTGATGCGCATGGCCGCCACCTGCGGGGCCAGTCGGGTCAGCACATGAGCGGCCAGCGGCCGGCCGGCCAGCCGCACCAGCCCCTTGTCGCGGCCGCCCATGCGCCGGCCGCTGCCCCCGGCCAGGACGACGCCGGTGATCCGGGCATCGGCAGCGGGCGGCGCCATCGCCAACAAGGCCGGCTAGCGCTGCAGCCCCTCAAGGGGCTGTACCTGCACGGTCTCCCCCGCCGCCACGTCGCCCCGCTCCGCCTCGAGGACGATCAGGCAATCGGCGTGGACCAGCGAGGTCAGCATCCCCGAACCCTGGGCCCCGGTGGAGCGCACCTGCACGGCACCGTCGGCGCCGGGCTCGAGGATGCCGCGCTGGAATTCGGTGCGCCCGGGGCGCTTGCGCAGGCGCTCGGCGGCGATCACCGGCAGCTGGACCGGCTGCAGGGTGCCGGCCTCGCCCATCAGCCGGCGCAGGGCCGGCTGGACCAGCTGGTAGAACGTGGCCGCCGCCGAGACCGGATTGCCCGGCAGGCCGAAGAAGACCGACTGGCCGACGCGGCCGAAGGCCAGGGGCCGCCCCGGCCGCACGGCCACCCGCCAGAAGGCCACGTCGCCGGCGCAGTCGACGGCATCCTTGACCGTATCCGCCTCGCCCACCGAGACCCCGCCGGTGGTGATCACCGCATCGGCGTAGCAGCCGAGTTCGCTCAGGGCCGCCTTGAGCGCCCCCACGTCGTCGCCGATGACGCCGGCGTCCAGGGCCTCGACACCGAGCCGGCGCAGCGCGGCGCCGATCAGGTGGCGGTTGCTGTCGTGGATCTGCCCCGGCCCCGGGGTCCGGCCCGGGGCGCAAAGCTCATCGCCGGTGGAGAGGAAGGCAACCACCGGACGCCGGTGGACCGCCACCTCGACACAGCCCAGGGAGCCGAGCACCCCCACCTCCTGCGGTCGCAGGCGCCGTCCGGCGCCGAGCGCCACGCTGCCGGCGGCCAGGTCCTCGCCGGCACGGCGGATGTTGGTGCCGGCGGCGACCGGTCCGGGCACGACAACCTCCGCCCCCTCCATGCGCTCGACCTGCTCCTGCATGACCACGGCGTCGGCGCCGGGTGGCACCGGCGCGCCGGTCATGATGCGCACGCACTCACCGGCGGCCAGCGGCTGCTGGCGCGCCTGCCCGGCCAGCACGCAGCCCACCTCGCGCAGGGGCACCGCCCCCTCGCCGGGCACATCGACGCTGCGCACCGCATAGCCGTCCATGGCGGCATTGTCGGCCCCGGGCACATCCAGCGGGGCGTGGATGTTCTCCGCCAGCACGCGCCCCAGGGCATTACCCAGGGCGACCCGCTCCTGCCCGATCAGCGGGGCGACCTCGTCGAGGATGCGCCGCCGCGCCTCGGACAGGGGCAAGCCGCCAGCGTGGTGCCCCCCGGCCGCCGTCCCCTTCGCTTCACTCATCGAATCCGGTCTCCCTCCTGATGCCTGCACGCCTCACGACGGTTCATCCTCCTCGGCGTCCAGCTCTGCCAGTTCCTCGACCACCTCGGAGGCACGATCCGGGTGGCGCACCCGCGCGACGTGGAACAGCGCGTCGCCTTCGTGGACCAGCGGCAGGTTGGTGCGGCCGATGACGATGCCGTCGAAGGCCGCCAGCGCCTGCGTCTCGCCATCGCCGAAAGGGTCGGAGATCAGCCCCAGCTGCTCGCCGCGGCGCACCCGCTGGCCCAACTGCACCGTGGTGCGCAGGATACCGCTGCTCTCGGCCCGCACCCAGCGGGTGTTCTCCACCTGCACCGGACGGCGCGGCGGATACTTGCGCTTGACTCGGGGGAGCATGCCCAGCTCGCGCATCGCCCCGGTGATCCCGCGCACGCCCAGGCGGATGCAGTCCTCGTCGAAGCGCAGCGCCTCGCCGGCCTCGTAGAGGAGCACCGGGATGCCGCGCTCGTCGGCGGCGTGGCGCAGCGAGCCGTCGCGCAGGTCCGAGTTGATGATCACCGGCGCCGAGAAGGCCCGGGCCAGATCGAGGGTACCCGGGTCATCGAGGTTGGCGCGGATCTGCGGCAGGTTGGTGCGGTGCGCGGTACCGGTGTGCAGATCGATGGCGTGGGAGGCCCGCTCGAGGACCTGGCTCATGAACAGATGGGCCAGCCGCGCGGCCAGCGAGCCGCCGGCGCTGCCGGGGAAGGAGCGGTTGAGATCGCGCCGGTCGGGCAGGTAGCGGGTCTGCGCCAGCACGCCGAAGACGTTGACGATGGGCACCGCCAGCAGCGTACCGCGCATCCGGCGCAGCTGCGGCAGGGCCAGCACCCGGCGGATGATCTCGATGCCGTTGATCTCATCACCGTGGATGGCCGCACTCAGGCACAGTGTGGGGCCATCGCGGCGGCCGTGGACCACGTGCACCGGCATGCCCACCGGGGTGTGGGTGTAGAGCTGCGCCACGTCCAGCTGCACCGTGCGCCGCTCCCCCGGAGGCACGGCCTGCTCGCTGATGACGAACGGGGAGCGCCGCCGGGCCATCAGCCCCTCCGGCCCTTGGTCCCGGTCTTGCCCGGCTTGCGGTTGCGCTCGATAAACTCGATGATCATTCCGGCGACATCCTTGCCCGTGGCGGTCTCGATGCCCTCCAGACCCGGCGAGGAGTTGACCTCCATGATCACCGGACCGCTGTTGGCCCGCAGTATATCCACACCGCAGACGTTCAGGCCCAGCACCTTGGCGGCCTTCACCGCCGTGGCCCGCTCCTTGGGCGAGATGCGCACCAGGCTGGCACTGCCGCCGCGGTGGAGGTTGGAGCGGAACTCGCCCTCCTTGCCCTGGCGCTTCATGGCGGCCACCACCTTGCCGCCAACCACCAGGCAGCGGATATCGGCGCCGCCGGCCTCCTCGATGAACTCCTGGACCAGGAAGTGCGCCTTGAGCCCGCGCAGAGCCTGTATGACGCTGGAGGCGGCCTTGCGCGTCTCGGCCAGCACCACACCGATGCCCTGGGTCCCCTCGAGGAGCTTGATCACCACCGGCGAGCCGCCGACGAGCTGCATCAGGTCGTCGGTATCGTCCGGGGAGTGGGCGAACCCGGTCGCCGGCATCCCCACCCCCTCGCGGGAGAGCAGCTGCATGGAGCGCAGCTTGTCCCGCGAGCGGCTGATGCCCTGGGACTCGTTGAGCGGATAGGTGCCGAGCATCTCGAACTGCCGCAGGACCGCCGTGCCGTAGAAGGTGACCGAGGCCCCGATGCGCGGGATCACCGCATCGTAGGGCTCGAGCTTCTGCCCCTTGTAGTGGATCTCCGGGTTGCTGGTGGCGATGTTCATGTAGCAGCGCAGGGGATCGATCACGCGGATCTGATGCCCGCGGCTCTGCGCCGCCTCCACCAGCCGGCGCGTGGAGTAGAGCCGCGAGTTGCGCGAGAGCACGGCGATCTTCATACGGTTTCAGCGTCTCCTCATCGGGTCGCGGTGACACGGGGGCGGAGCGCGGCCCGCCCAGTCAGGTAGGAGGCTTCGGGGTCGACCACGAAACGGCCGGCCATGGCCGTTCGGCCGAGCAGCATGCGAAAGCGCATGGTGTCCCGATCGGTCAGGGTGAGTTCCGCCCGCCAACGGATTCCACCGAGTTCGAGCAGGGTCGCGATTACCCAGCGCGACTCCCGGTGGCCGCCGGAGTCGGCCACCACCCGGCGATCCGCCACCGGGGCCTGGCACCAGAGCTCCGGCTCGGAGGAGCGCTGCCGGGGGTGGATACCGAAGCGCACCCAGGTCCGCCCGTCGCGCTCGAAAGGCTCGATGGCGAAGGTGTGCAGCGCCGAGGTCCGCGCCCCGGTGTCCACCTTGGCCTTGAGCCGGTGGATATCCAGCTCCGGCAGCGCCACCCACTCGCGCCAGCCGATCCGCTGCCGTTCAGTCATGGCCGGACCCCCGGTCGGCCGGCCGCGGCGGGCCGGGGACGATGGCATTGCGCGCGGCGGCGTAGTCGGCGTAGTCGCGCCGGGTATCGCGCAGGTGCGCCTCGAGCAGCGGCACCCCGGAGACCCGCAGCAGCAGCCCGGTCATCAGCAGCGGGGCGAAGACCGTCCACCAGCCGCCGGCGGCGGCGGCCAGCCCCCACAGCCCCCAGGCCACCAGGATCTCGCCGAAGTAGTTGGGGTGGCGGCTGTAGCGCCACAGGCCGCGGTCGCAGACGGCGCGGGCGTTGCGCGGATCGGCCCGGAAGCGGGCCAGCTGGGCGTCGGCCACCGTCTCGTAGAGCCAGCCGACGAGGAAGACCGCCGCGGCGACCAGCCCCAGCGGTGCCGTCCACGCCTCGGCATCGCCCCGGGCGATGGCGTGGAGCAGCGGCGCCGCCGCCAGCCACAGCACCACTGCCTGGAGGCCGAACACCGTCACCAGGCTGCGCCGGGCCCAGCCGGGCCCGCCGGATCGGCGCAGCGCGGCGTAACGGGCGTCCTCGCCCGCTCCCCAGCTACGCCAGGTCAGATAAAGGCTGAGCCGCCCGCCCCACAGCGCCACCAGGGCGACGATCCACCAGCCGTGGGCCGGGAACCCGGCCAGCGCCTGGTAGAGCAGCGCCAGGAGCACGAAACCGGCGCCCCAGAAACGGTCCACCAGACTGGCGTCGCCGGTTCGCAGGCTATACGCCCACACGGCGGTCATCAGCAGCAGCACGGCGCCCAGACCGGTCACGGCACTGACGAGCATCGGCCCCCTCCCCGGGGTCACGGCGAGACACCCGCGTAACGTAACCTCAAAAGCTGGCGCCGCCAATGACGGGGCAGGTACCCTGAGCCGCCAGCGCTGGCGCGCTCTCTCGGCCGCGCCTCCGCTGTCGGCCGTCGCCACACCCGCGAGGAGGATCATCGACCCATGCGCATGCTGATCTCCGCCCTGGTGATGTTCGTCATCATCATGGTCGTACTGGCCTTCGCCCGCGAGCATCTGCGCCCGGCCCAGGAGGCGGATCTGCGCCTGACCGAACTCACCGCCGAGACGCCGCGCGAGGAGCTGGAGGACCGGCTGGAGAAGGTGGAATTCGAGTGCACCGATGACGAGACCGGCCTGGAGACCGGCGAGCGGGTCTGCTTCGCCCCGGTCAGTCGCGCCGACGATTACGCCGCCGACTACCTGGCGCTGTTTTTCGACAGCGACAACGCCCTGGCCGCAGTGAACGTCGTCCTCGACCCGGCCGAGCACGACGCCAACCACGAGCGCCTGCGCGAAGCTCTCGGCGAGCCGGACCGGCGGATCGAGGACGCCTTCACCTGGCTCGTCTGGGACCGCGACGAGCACCTGATCCTCACCCAGGAGGAGGTGCCGGACGCGGAGGCCCCCACCCTGATGTGGTTCCGCAACGCCGATTTCATGGAGCGGCTGCTGCCGCGCTAGGGCTGCCCGCGGGCACATCGGCCAGCACCAGCCGCTCGCCCCACGGCGGCTCGGCATCGGCCCAGGCCGGCGGCACCACCCACAGCAGCGGCCACGGCGGGCGGAACCGCACCGGCCCCTGGAGGTCGGTGAGCACCACCGCCTGATCCGGGGCGTGGCGGTCCGCCTCCTCGAGCAGCGGGGTGAAATCCGTCCCACCCCCGCCGTGGAAGGTCAGCTCGGCCCGTGGCGAGTCGCCCGGGGCCAGGTGCACCACCCGGCGCACCCGGTCGTCGCCGACGATCACCACCAGCTGCGCCTCGCTGCGCCGGGTGATGGCCGTCAGCTCGCTGGCGAAGCGCTCCAGCAGGGCGTCGTCGATGGACCCGGAGGCGTCCACCACCAGCGCCAGCCGCGGCACGCGCCGTGCCGTGACCACCCCCGGCTCCCAGGGCATGCGCCGGCCACCGGCGGTGCGGCCGCGGTTGGCCAGCCAGGAGCGCGCCGGGCGCGACCAGGAGCGCTCCGGCAACCGCGCCAGCCCCCGGGCCAGGCGGGTGCGCAGGATGTGCTCCCAGGGCGTGCGCGGCGTCGGCCGATCGGCCAGCAGCCCGCGCAGCATGGAGAAGGCGCCGTCATCGGCGTGCGCCCGCAGCAGCCGCTCGGACCAGGCGCGGGCCCGCTCCGCGGCCACCTCCGGCGCTTCGCCCTCGGCGGGCAACAGATCGGCCTCGGCGCCGGCGGCCAGCTGGCGCAGCCGCGCTGCCCGCGGCCCATCGCTGCGCCCGGTGGCGCCATCGCGCCGGCCCGAGCTCGCCGCCCCGCCCTGCTGCCCGGCCCGGCCCCGGTCCTCGCTGCTGCCCCCGCGCCGATCGTCCACGGCGCGGTAGAGGCGCTCCACGTCCCACTCGAGCAGCGCGCGCTCGGGGGTGGCGGCGTCATCCGGCAGGACCTCGCGGAGCACCCGCTCCAGGGTCACCGCCCCGGCGGGCAGTTCCAGCCAGTCCAGGTGGCCAAGGGTGGTGTTCACCAGGGCGTCTGCGCAGTGGTTGAACAGCGCCGGATCGACATCGCCGAGGACCCCGGCCAGGGTCTCCCGGCGCTGCGCATGGCGCAGGGCGACGTGGAGCACCTCGTGGGCCACCCAGCCGACCTGCTGCGCCCGCGGCAGTCCGGCGAAGGCCGGCGCGTAGTAGAGGGTGCGGCCGTCGTTGACCACCGGCGCGCCCAGGTCGTCGGCCGCCACGTCCTGGTGATGGGCCCAGAGGGCCAGCCCGCCGGTGCCGGGGGCCTGCTCGACCATCACCCGGATCGCCGCCGTGCCGCGGTGGGTGTAGGGCTCAGTCGCCATCGGCCTGGCGCTCGGCCATGTAGCGCTGGTACGCCTCGCTGCGCAGGATCGCCCCCTCCAGGCCCCAGACCAGGCCGCGCTGGAAGAGCAGCTCCATGGCCAGGGTCTGCGCCTCGCGCGCGGGCAGCGGCGTGCGCCCGCGCATCTCCGGGAACTGCTCGATGATCTCCAGGGCGCGGGTAAGGGTCGGCTCGTCGGTGACCGCCGCCACCAGGCCGTAGACCATGCCGTAGAGGCCATCCAGGCTCTCGGGCAGCAGCGCCGCGGTCTCCGGCCCGGGCTGCGCGGCCAGCAGCCGGGTGACGTCGGCAGCCGCCTGCAGCTCATCGAGCACCCCGAAGAATTCAGCGGCGTTGGCGGCCCCGATGCGCCCCTGCACGAACAGCCGCCGCACGGCATCGCCCAGATCGGCCCGGAGCACCGAAGAGACATCCTCCCAGCCCCGCGGGCTGGCGCCGACCAGGTGGTCGTTGGCCAGCTGCGTGGCGGTGTCGTCGAGCCGGTCGGCGCGCACCCGCAGGAAGGCCATCACCTCCGGGGCCAGCTCGCGCTCGGCGGCGTAGTCGAGGAACGCCTCCAGGGCCGTCTGCACGTTGAAGTGGAACATGCGATCGGCCAGCGCCGTGCCCATGTCGTGGCTCACCGCCCCCTGGAAGCGGGCATTGCCCGCCGCCACCACCTGCCAGCCGTCGGGCAGCCGGTACGCCCCCACCTTGCGATCGAGGATCAGCGAGTAGGCAGAGATCTGCAGACGCTGATCGGCGGCGGTGAGCTCGTCGAGGAAGAGGATTCCCTCCGGCTGGTCGGCACCGGGGAGGAACTCCGGCGGGAACCACACCGTGCGCTGCTGCTGCTCATCGGCGTAGATCGCCCCGCGGATGTCCACCGGCTCGATGGTGGTCAGGCGCAGGTCGACCAGAGGCACCCCGAAGTGCTCGGCCACCTGCGCCACCACCGAGGACTTGCCCACGCCGCGGGTGCCCCACAGCATGGTGGCCCGCCGGCGTAGGATCGGGTCGGCGTACTGCTCGATCAGCGCCTGCCGGGCGGCGGCCACGGAGACCGCCGGGATGTTCATCGGATCAGCCGCCATCGCTCCCTCCGTGCCAGGTGCTCGCCGTCAGCGGCCGCGGCAACGGCGGCCGGTCCACCAGCGGCACCTCGGTCCCGGAGAAGAGCAGCGCGCCGATGGCCAGCAGCGGCGGGACACCGTGGAGCCACGGCGGCATCTCGCCCTCGGGCAGCACCACGCCGAACAGCGGCACCGCGGCGAGGATCAGGAAGAAGACGGTCATCGGCAGCAGCCGGCGGCCCACCACCGCCCAGCGCTGGCGCCGGAAGCGCCGGTGGAAGGCGCTCGGCGGCTCGGCGAAGACCGCCGCCAGGTGGGCGACGAGCTGCTCGATCCGAACCTCGACGGCCGCCCGCCGGCGCGGCTCCTCCCGCGGCAGCGCCCGGGTGCTGCGCCACGCCTTCTGCCGCCAGACCAGCGGCCGCCAGCCCCAGCCGAGGACCGCGATCAGATCCTCGGGCAGCGCAGGCTCGCCCTCGGGGTGGGGCGTGATCTCGATCTGCGCCGGCAGGCCGGCACCCGGGGTGGCGTCGAGCACCACGCGCCGCCCGGCCAACCGCGCCTCGGCGCCCACAGCCCGCCACCGCGGGTCACCGGGGTCGGCCTCGGAGGCTTTCGCCCAGTAGCTGCGGCCGATACAGACACCGGCGATGCGGACGAACAGCCGGGGGCGCAGCTCCGTGGCCTGCAGGCCGGCGAGCAGGTCGGCGGGACGCCCACCATCAAGGGCGAGACCGGCCCAGGTGCCATCGGCGGCGGTGTAGGTGGCGCTCAGCCGATAGAGCCCGGGCTCCCGCTCGGCGAGCACCAGCTGCTCGGTGACCGGCCCCTCGGCGGCGTCCAGCCCCTCGTGGCTGCGCGGCTCAAAGGCGATCTCGCGGTGGACCCGGTCGCTGGCGGCCAGATCCACGGCCCACCCGGCGTCGCTGAACGGCGCCACCCGGGTGAGGATCTCATGGTGGGAAAGCGGCTTGACCAAGGCGGTCGTCCCCTGCGCGGGCTGCTCCGGGGTTCAGGGTACGCCCGGCCGGCGGCGCAATGAAGCCACTCGCCGCCGGGGTATCCCACCCGGGCCCTGGCTCGGCCCGCCCTATTCCGGGCGCAGCAGCCTGCCGCTGAGCAGCTTGATCACGGTGGCGACGAAGACCACGGCGATGACCAGCGTGGTCAGCGCCACCAGCAGCATCACGCCGCGGCCGCCGCCGGTCTGGTAAGCCTGCACGAAGTGCTGGCTGGCCAGGCAGAAGGCGGCCAGGGGGAAGGTGTACGCCCACCAGGAGGGGTAGTACGGCAGGCGGACGAGCCGTGGCACCTGGATGAGCAGCAGCAGAAAGGTGAACAACGCCTTGTAGTAGAGCAGCCGACCGACCACCCCGGGATCGCCGCCGTCAAGCAGCGACACCCAGGCCAGGTAGCCGGCCGCCGGCGGGGCCAGGAGCACGAAGAGTGTGGGCAGCAGGAACGCCGGCAGGTTGGGCGCGAAGATCAGCCGGTAGTACACCAGGGTCATCAGGATCAGCCAGAAGAACAGCCCGATGCTGAAGAAGAACCAGGCCACCTCCATGTAGCCGGCCTGCGCCGCCGGGATGGGCACCAGGACGTTGCCCACCGCCGGGATGAACCAGACCGGATTCAGGGTGCCGAGCTCCAGCTGACGCTGCATCCAGCTGGTGACGATGGCCAGCATCAGGATCAGGTGCAGCAACGCCCCGCTGCCCCACAGGGCGGTGGACAGCGGTTCCGACTCGGTCACGATGCCCAGCAGGATCAGTGAGATGGAAACCGCCGGCAGGAAGTTGAGGCGCACCGGGTGGGTGACCTCGCCCCACGCCGCCGATGGGTGTAGCGCCGCCTTGAGGGCATAGCCTGCGGCCATGGCGAGGAAGCTGATCACCGCCAGCACCACCACGGCCTCGGCTACCCAGGCGGGCCAGCCCCAGAGGCTATGGCTCTCGTTCCAGACCATGGCCAGGCCGGCCAGGCCCATGGTGGCGGCAAACAGCGGCAGCGGCAGGTGGGCCAGGCTGACCCGGGCGTTCTCTTCCTGACTCATGCGAGGCTCCTTCAGCTCAGGGTGGTCACCGCATGCCGGCATACATTACGGATCGGGCATATGCTTGTCACGCGCCGTCGCCGTCCAGGCGCAGGGTCACGTGCATCAGCCCCGGGTCGTCGCTGCTCGGCTCGATGCGAAAGCCCATGGCCTGATTGATCTTGAGCATCGGCTCGTTCTCGCGCAGCACCTCGCCGTAGATCTCGCGGATGCCACGGCGCCGGGCGTAGTCGACGATCCGGTGCATGAGCATCGGGCCCAGCCCCATGCCGGCCACCGAGGGGTCGAGCATGATGTCGTACTCCGCCTGCTCCAGGTCGGGATCGGCGCTGATGTGGACCATCCCCAGCAGCGGCGCCCGGCCGGCGATGCCGTCGCGGGTGATGACCAGCGCCATCTCGCGGTCGAAATCGATCTGCGTCAGCCGCGCGGCCATCTCCTGGGGCAGGCTCTTCAGCGCCTGGAAGAAGCGCATGCGCACCTGCTCCGGCGGCGTTCGCTCGACCATGGCGTTGAGCTGCGGGGCGTCCTCGGGCAGCACCGGGCGCAGGTTCAGGCACTGGCCGTCGGGCAGTTCGATGCGCTCGCTGAGCTCCTGGGGGTAGGGGCGGATGGACAGCGAGTCGGCCGGATCCCCGCGCTGGGGCTGGATGCCCACCCCGGCGTCCAGGGCCAGCACCCCGCGGCCGGTGGCCCAGAGCGGGTTGATGTCCAGCGACTGCACGGCGCCGAAATCGATGACCAGCTGCGAGAGCTTGACCAGGCTCAGCGCCACCGCATCCAAATCCGGCTTGCGCAGCCCGCTGTCCACCAGCAGCCCGTAGATCCGGGTGCGCTGCATGATCTCCCGGGCCAGGTGCATGTTCAGCGGCGGCAGCCCGCAGGCCCAGTCGGCGATGGCCTCGGTCTCGGTACCGCCGTGGCCAAAGTAGAGCACCGGCCCGAAGGGCCCGCCGGGGCGCACGCCGAGGGTCAGCTCGAAGGCCCCGTCGCGACGGGTCATCGGCTGCACGGCAAAGCCGTCCACGGCTACGTCGTCGCCGCGAAGCTCGTGCAGGCGCGCCAGCATCGCCTCGGCCTCGGCGCGCACCGCCTCGGGGCCGCCCAGATCCAGGACGACGCCGCCGGCCTGGGACTTGAGCTGCACTTCCGGCGACATCAGTTTCAGCGCCACCGGCTGATCCAGCTCGGCGGCCACCGCGGCGGCGTCCTCCGGGTCGTTGGCGCGGCGGGTTTCCACGCAGGGGATGCAGTAGGCGCTGAGCAGCCGCGCCGTCTGGTACTCATTGAGCTGATCGCGCCCGGCGGTCAGCGCCGCCGACAGGATCAGCCGCGCCTGCTCGTAGTCCGGGGTGAAATCCTCGGGCAACGAGGGCGGCGTCTGCATCAGCAGGGTCTGGCTGCGCCGGTACTGAAGCAACCGGCTGTAGGCGCGCACCGCCTCCTCGGGGTAGGCGAAGGCCGGCACCGCCGCCGCGAGCCGCCGCAACCCGGCCTCTCCGGCGGAGGGGTCCCAGGCGGCGAGTACCGGCTTGCGCAGCCGCTTGGCGTGGCGGACCACCACCTCGGCCACGCCCTCGCCGTCGTCGCTGGCGCCCGGCGCCTTGAGTGCCAGGATACCGCTGATGCGCCGGTCCTTGCCGAGGATCTCCAGGGCCCGATCGTAGGCGTCGGCGTCGGCGTCGACGCCCATGTCCAGGGGATTGTGGCTGCTGGCGTTGCGCCGGGCCAGCTCCTGCAGGGCCTCATTGCTCTCCGCGGAGAGCTGCTGCGGACTGCTGTCGTAGCGGCGCAGGGCGTTGCTGGCCAGCAGCCCCATGCTGCGGCTGTTGCCGAGGATCGCCAGCGGCCCGTCGCGGCCCGGCACCCGGCTGCTGTCGAGGATCTCGACAGCGCTGAACAGCTCCTCCAGATCGTCCACCCGCACCACGCCGGCACGGCGGAAGGCCGCGTCGTAGACGAAGTCGTCGATCTCCGCCTCGCCCACCTGCGGCGGCTTGAGGATGATCACCGGCTTCATGCGGGCCAGCCGCCGCAGGGCCGACATGAACTTGCGCGCCCGGCGCACCCGCTCGATATAGACGATCACCGCGCGGGCGCGGTGGTCGGTGGCCAGGTAGTCGAAGCTGTCGCCCAGGTCCACGTCGGTGGCGGCGCCGATGTGGATGATGTGCGACAGCCCCGAGTCGTTCTCGCGGCACCAGCGCAGGGCGGCCCCGGCCATGGCCGAGGATTTGGTGACCAGCGCCGCCTTGCCGCTGGCCAGTGTGATGGGCAGCGACGAGGCGTGCAGGCCCCGGTGGGGGACGCTGATGCAGCTGCTCCCCGGCCCGGCCACCCGGACCAGATGGGGGCGCGCCGCCTCGAGAATGGTGCGCTCGAGTTCCTCGCGCTGCTCCTGGGTGTAGTCCCGGGGGACCGCGCGCGTGACGATCACGGCACGGGTGCCCAGCTCGCCCAGGGCGGTGATCAGCCCCGGCACCACCTCCAGCGGGCGGGTGATGACGGCCAGATCCGGCACCGCCGGCAGGCGTTCAAGCGCGGGGAAGACCGGGACACCGCCCATGGAGTCGATCCCCGCCATGACCGGCATCACCGGCCCCTGGTAGGGCTCGCTGAGCAGGTTGCGCAGGATGCGGCGATCGGTGTCGCTGGCCTCGCCGATCAGGGCGATGGAGCGGGGCTGGAAGAGGCTTTCGAGATTGCGTACGGTCATCGGGCTCGGGATCTTTGCGGGCGCTGCAGTGCACCACGGGGCCAGTCTATCGGTCCCGGCAACAGGGAAGCCAGCCGGCAGGCCATCGCCGGGTGCAGCGCCCGTATCGGACGGCGGAGGAATCGGCAGTGGCGGAGGAGACCGAGGCGCGCATCGAGCGGGCCCTGCAGGAGGCGTTGGCGGAGATCGCGCCGGAGGCGGACGTGCGTCGGCTGGACGCCGAGCGCAGCCTGCACGCCCAGCTGGGGATCGACTCGGTGGACTTCCTGCGCTTCCAGGCAGCACTGGAGCGCACGGCCGGGGTGCCGATCCCCGGTGCGCACAGCTACCGCCTGTCCACCCCGGCGGGTTGCCGGCGCTACCTGCACGAGCGGCTCGGGACCGACTAGTCGCGCTCGCCAGCCGGGGCCGGGTCCGGGTCCGCCGCCAACCCGGCCTGCCGGATGATCGCCTGCAGCTCGGCGTCGGGTTCGGTGGTCAGACGCACCGTACGGCCATCCCCGGGATGGGGGACGGTGAGTTCGGTGGCGACGAGCATCAGCCGCCGGGCGCCGAAGTGCTCGCGGAAGAGCCGGTTGTTGGCGCCGTCGCCGTGGGTGGTGTCGCCGATGATCGGGTGGCTGAACGCCTTCATGTGCCGGCGCAGCTGATGCTGCCGCCCGGTCTGCGGCTGCAGTTCCAGGCGTGTGTAGCGCGCCGTGTCGTAGCGCGAGACCGGGATCGGCAGCTCCGTCCAGGCCAGCGGGATGTAGTCGGTGACCGCCGGCTGCGGTGCGCCCCCCTCGCCGCGGCGCCCGGCGCCCAGCGGGCGGTCGATGCGTCCGGGCGTCTCGACCCAGCCGCGCACCACCGCCTGGTAGCGCTTGCCGATGCGCTGCTCGCGGAAGGCGGCGGCGAGCACGGACGCGGCGTCGGGATCGAGGCCGAGGACCAGCACCCCGGCGGTGGCCCGATCGAGCCGGTGAACCGGGTAGACCCAGTGACCGCCGAGCTGATCGCGGACGCGCTGCAGGAGCACATCGCGGTCGCGGTCGATGTTGCTGCGGTGGACCAGCAGCCCGGCGGGCTTGTAGACGGCGATCAGCCGCTCGTCCCGGTAGAGCACGGCGAGGCTGCGATCGTCCCGGGTCGGGTTTTCCACGGTGGTGCGATCCTCGATTGCGGGCCTGTCGCGACGTTCCGGCGCAGGCGCTGGCACGCCGGCGGCACGCATCGTAGCGTATCGCCATGAGCGATCCCACACCCCGCAGCAGCGCCACCCCCTCGCCCCTGACGACGCTCGTCTACGCCCTGGCTGCCCTGCCGCTGGCAGCGAGCGTGCCGCCGTTCTTCCTGCAGATCGCTCCGCAACGACTGGAGGCACCGGAGGTGGCCGCCGTGGCGGTGATCGCGGTGCTCATCGCGCTGCGCCTGCTCGACGCTGTCGCGGTGCTGGTCGCCGGCGCCTGGAGCGACACCGTGCCCCTGGCGGCGCGGCGCCGGGGCGGCTGGTGGGCCGGTGCCGGACTCACCCTGGCAGGACTGGCGCCGCTGCTGCTGCTCGAGCCCGGCACCAGTCTGCTGCCGCTGCTCCTCGGCGGCACCATGACCACCCTGGGCTGGGTGCTCATGCGGGTCAGCCACCTGGCCTGGGGCGCCGAGCTGGCCGCCGGCTACCACGACCGCACTCGGCTGTTCACCGCGGCGCAGCTGGCCACCCTGCTCGGCATCGGGCTCGGGCTGGGCGCCCCGCTGCTCGCCGTGGAGGTGGGCGCGGCGCGCCTCGACGCGCTCGCGGCCCTCTACCTACTGCTCGTCGGCGTCACCGCCCTGGCGGCCCTGGCCATCCTCGCCCTGCCGGACCGGCAGCCGGCGGCCCCGCCCGGCGGGTTCGGCGTAATCGCCCGACGCCTGGGCGGGCTGCGGGCGTGGCGCCGGCTGCTCGGCGCCCACACGGCCAACGTCGCCGCCAATACCCTCGCCGCCGCCCTGCTGCTGCCCATCGCCGCCGGCATCGTCGGCGACGCCAGCGCCGCCCCGACCGCCTTGGCGGCCTACCTCCTGGCGGCACTCATCGGCCTGCCTCTGGGTGCGGCGCTGGCCCTGCGTTACAGCAAGCACGCCATCTGGTGCGCCGCCCTGGTCCTCGCCGCCGCGGTGCTGATCTGGATCCCGCTGCTCGGCCCGGGCCACACCCTGCCGCTGCTCATCCTCGCTGCCCTGCTTGGGCTCACCGGCAGCCTGGACTGGGCGCTCTCCGCCGCCATCCAGGCCGATATCCCCGACGTCGAAGCCGCCCACACCGGCGCCCCGCGCACCGGACTGCACTTCGCCGTCTGGTCGCTGGCTGGCCGCGTCGGCTTCACCCTGGCCGGCGCTGCGGCGCTGCTGACCGTGGCCCTCGCCCCGCCCAACCCCGCCCCGGGCACGGGCGAGGTCAGCACCCTGCTGCTCGTCGCGGGGATCGCCCCGGCGGCGCTCAAGCTCGCGGCCATGGGGCTGATGTGGGACTTTCCGGTGGACGAGATCCGCCACGAAGCGCTGCAGCGGCGCATCGCCGAGCGCCGCGCGGCGGACGCCGCCGCGGGGTAGCTGCCGCGCCGGGCGTGCCGGTCAGGCGTCGCCGGTGCCGAGGACCTGCCGGGCCCGCTCGGCGGCGAAATCGAGCATACGGTTGAGCGAGCGCCGCGCCCCGGCTGCCACCTCGGGATCGACGGTGACCTGCGGCTCACCGGCCTCGAGCGCCGCCGCCAGGCTGCGCAGCCCGTTCATGGCCATCCACGGGCAGTGAGCGCAGGAGCGGCAGGTGGCGCTGCGCCCGGCGGTGGGCGCCTCGATGAGCGTCTTGTCCGGGGCAGCCTCGTGCATCTTGTGGAAGATGCCGGCGTCGGTGGCAACGATGAAGGTGTCGGCCTCCATCTCGGCCACGGCACGGATCAGCTGCGAGGTGGAGCCGACCACGTCGGCCTGCTCGACCACCGCCGCCGGCGACTCCGGGTGGACCAGCACCCGGGCCCCGGGGTGCGCCTGGCGCATATCGGCCAGCTCCAGGCCGCGGAACTCCTCGTGGACGATGCAGCTGCCATCCCAGAGCAGCATGTCCGCACCGGTCTGGCGCTGCACGTAGTCCCCCAAGTACTTGTCCGGCGCCCAGAGGATCTTCTCGCCGCGCTCGTGCAGGTGGGCCACCACGTCCACGGCGATGCTCGAGGTCACCACCCAGTCGGCGCGGGCCTTCACCGCCGCGGAGGTGTTGGCGTAGACCACCACCGTGCGATCCGGGTGCTGATCACAGAACGCCGCAAACTCGTCGGCCGGACAGCCGACATCCAGCGAGCAGGTGGCCTCGAGATCCGGCATGATCACCCGCTTGTCCGGGGTGAGGATCTTGGCCGTCTCGCCCATGAAGCGCACGCCGGCGACGGCCAGCATGGAGGCCGGATGTTCGGCGCCGAAGCGGGCCATCTCCAGCGAGTCGGCGACACAGCCGCCGGTCTCGTCGGCCAGCCGCTGCAGCTCGGCGTCGGTGTAGTAGTGGGCGACGAGCACCGCATCGCGCTCGCGCAGGAGCGCGCGGATGCGCTCGCGCAGCGCCTCGCGCTCATCGGCGCTGAGCGTCTCGTCGGCGGTGAACGCCTCGGGACGGAAATAGCGGGTGGACGGCTCGATGACGGAGGGATCCGACATGGGCTCAGGACCTCGATGGGTAACGCAGGGGATTATGGGGTTGGACCGTTGCCAGCGCCGGGAGTTGCGTCGGCTACCGGCTCCCAGCCGTAGCCAGCGGCCTCGAGTTCGCGGGTGAGCGCCTCCAGCGCCTCGGTGGCCCGCGGCGCCGGCCCGCGCACACCGAGCTCGACCTCGAAGCCGCGCTCGCGGCCGCCACCCGGCAGACAGGAGATGCGCAGATCCGGGTACGCGGCGGTGAAGCGCTCAAGGAGCGGGATCATCGCCCCCTCGCGCGCCCCGGGGACACGCACCGCGCGCTGCAGCGTGCGCCCCGGCGCCTGCAGGTGGGCGTAGTGGGTGTCCAGCACCCACTCCACCATGGGCCAGGCCATGCGCGGGAAGCCGGGGACGAAGTGGTGGTCGCCCCAGGAGAAGCCCGCCACCCGGTTGACCGGGTTGGGGATCATCCAGGCGCCGGCGGGAAACTCCACCATGCGCAGGCGCTGCTCGGTGGTCTCGGCACCGAACTGCTCGCGCATGGCCGCCTCGGCCTCGGGGTGGCGCTCCAACGGCCGTCCCACCGCCTCGGCGCAGCACTGCCGGGTGCGGTCGTCGGGGGTGGCGCCGATGCCGCCGAAGCTGAAGACGATGTCGCCCCCGGCGAAGGTCTCGCCCAGGGTGCGGGTCAGCAACTGCGGGTCGTCACCGATCAACCGCGCCCAGGCGAGCTCCAGCCCGCGGGCGTCGAGCCGCTCGATCACCGCCTCCATGTGCCGATCACGGCGCCGGCCGGTGAGCAGCTCGTCGCCGATGATCAGGGCCCCGAACCGGGGCGTATGGTCCGCATGCTCGGTCATGGCGTTGTACCGTACCGCCACCGCGTCACCCCGGCAACCGCGTCTTCATAGATGCGCAGCAGCGCCGGCATCAGGAACAGCACGATACCCGTGGCCCCGGCCAGACCGAAGGCGATGGCCGCCGCCATGGGGATGAGGAACTGCGCCTGTACCGACTGCTCGGCGAGCAGCGGCAACAGCCCGCCGATGGTGGTCAGCGAGGTGAGGATCATCGCCCGCAGGCGCTGGCAGGAGGCCTCGGCCAGGGCCTCGACCACCGGTGTGCCGTCATTGCGGATCTGCTTGTAGAACAGCGTCAGGATGATGGCGTTGTTCACGGTGATGCCGGTCAGGCCGAAGAGGCCGAAGAGCGAGAGCAGGGTCAGGTCGAGCCCCATGACCCAGTGGCCGACCAGCGCCCCGACCAGCCCGAAGGGGATCACCGACATCACCAGCAGCGGCCAGCCGTAGGAGGCGAAGACCCACGCCAGGATCAGGTAGATCAGCCCCAGGGCGAAGAACAGCCCGCGCTGCATATCGGCCAGGGTCTCGTCCTGGAAGTCCGCCTGCCCGCCGAACTCGGCGGCCACGCCGTAACGCTCGGTGAGTTCCGGCAGGACATTCTCGCGCAGATCGGCGCGGATCTGCCCGGTGTTGGCCACCCGGTCGTCCACGTCGCCGGTCACACTCACAGCCAGCTCGCCGTTGTGGTGGCGCACCACCTCGAAACCACGGCGCGACTCGATGGTGGCCACGCTCTCCAGCGGTACCAGATCCCCGTCGGGCAGGCGGATCTGCAGATCGGTCACCGCCGAGAGATCGCGGCGCTCGGCCAGCGGCTGGCGCAGGCGCACCTCCACCTCGTCACGGCCCTGGTGGTAGACCTGGGCCAGCTCGCCGGCGAAGGCATCGCGCACCTGCCGGCTGACCGCCTCGGTGGTCAGCCCCAGGGCCCGGCCTTCGGCGGTGAGACGGTACACCCACTGCTCCTGACCGTAGGGCAGGTCGTCGTCGATGCTGCCCAGCCCCGGATAGCGGTGCAGCACCTGGCGCAGCTCGTCGGCGGCCGCCCGCAGGGTGCCCGGATCCCCCTGGGTCAGGCGGACGTCGATGTCCTCGCCGGGCGGGCCGGCGCTGCGCTCGCGGATGACCAGCCGCTCCAGACCGGGGCGCTCGGTGATGCGCTCCTCCCAGGCGTTCATCAGATCGGTGTTGCGGACGTCACGATCCTCCGGCGAGATCAGCTCCACGGCGATGCTGCCGTAATGATCGCCACGGTTGGCGTCCTGGGCGTCGCGGGCCTGCATCTCGCCGTAGCGCACGGTGTGGGTGCGCACCAGCCGCTGCTCGGAGAGCGCCTCGTCGGCGGCGTGGAGCTGGCGCTCCATGTCGGCCAGGAAGGCCTCCACCCGCTCCGGCGGCGTGCCCGGCGCGAAGCCGACGTTGGCGTGCAGCACCGTCCCCTCGGGCTCGGGGAAGAAGGTGAACTCGATCCGACCACCAACCACCAGTCCCACCGCCGCCACCAGCAGCGCCACCGCCGACGAGACCGTGGTCCAGCGCCACTCCACCGCCCGGGTGATGCCGCGCCGGTAAGCCCCCTCGCGGAAACCGTGGAAGCCGCTGTCCACCCAGCGCCGGAAGCGGCTCGGCTCGCGCCCGCGCTGATCGCCCTCGAAGGAGCGGCGCAGGTGCCCGGGCAGGACGATGAAGGCCTCGATCAGTGAGGCGATGATCACGCAGATCACCACCAACGGGATGTCGAAGAGGATATTGCCCATCACCCCGCTGATCGCCATCAACGGGATGAACGCCGCCACCGTGGTCAGCGAAGAGGCCATCACCGGGGCGAGCATGTCCCGCGCGCCGCCGGCGGCGGCCTCCCCCGGCGATTCGCCGCGCTGGAAGCGGGCCACGCCGCGCTCTCCGACCACGATGGCGTCGTCGACGATGATCCCCAGGGTCATGATCAGCGCGAAGAGGCTCATCATGTTGATGCTGCCGCCCACGCCCCAGAGCACCACCAGCGCGGTGAGGAAGGCGGCGGGGATGCCCACCGTCACCCAGAACGCCACCCGGGCGGTGAGGAAGGTGAATAGGATGGCCACCACCAGCAGCAGCCCGGCCAGGCCGTTGCTGACCAGCAGGCCGATGCGTTCGCTGATCAGCTCCCAGAATTCGTCGTAGACGGTGAGCTCGAGCCCCTCGGGTAGGGTCGGCGTGACATCGTCGTACCAGGCCTCGAGGATGGCCGCCGCCCCCAGGGCGTCCTCGCCCTCGGCGCGCTGGACGTAGAGTTCGATGGCGGTGTCCTCGCCCAGGCGGAAGTCCACCTGGCCGTCCCGGGCGCGGCGCTCGATCTGCGCCAGGTCGCTGAGCAGCAGCGGCTGGCCATCGCCGTCGGTGATCTGCAGATCGCGGAACTCCTGCACGCCGCGGCGCTGCTCGAGGCTGCGCAGCTGCCGGGCGATATCCGCCTCGCCGGCCTCGCCGCCGGGCAGATCGGTGCTCTCGGCGTCGATGGCAGCCCCCAGGTCGCCGAAGGTCAGACCGGAGTCGAGCAGCACGCGCTGCTCGACCTCGATGGCCGTCTCCAGATCCGGCATGCCGGTGACCTCGACATTGGCCACCCCGCGGCGCAGCAGGTCGTCCTCGAGCTCACGCGCCCAGGCGCGCATGCTCGATGGCGGGGCATCGCCGCTGAGCACCACGCGGGCCACCGGGTCGAACTGGGTGATGCGCCGGATGGTCGGCTCCTCGGCCTCCTCCGGGAGGTTGCGCACGGCGGCGACGCGGTCCTTGACGTCCTCCACCGTGTCGGCCATATCGGTGCCCTGGAAGAACTCGAGGCTGATGTTGCTGACGCCGTCCGCCGAGCGCGACTGCATCTCACGCAGCCCCTGGACGTCGCGCACGGCGTCCTCCAGGGGGGTGGTGACCGAGTCGGCGACGTCCTCGGCGGTGGAGCCCGGCCACTGCACCTGCACGGTGACCACGTCGAGCTCGAAGCTGGGGAAGAACTGGGTGTTGAGCTGGCTGACGGCGTAGAAGCCGCTGATGAACATCAGCGCCAGCACCAGGTTGGCCGCTACCGGGTGCTCCGCCAACCAGCGCAGCGCGTCTCGCCGCTGCTCGACCATCGCCTAGCGGCTCTCCGCTTCGACGCGCACGCGCAGCCCATCCGTGGCCTGCGGGATCTGGGTGGTAACGATCTGCGTGCCGGCATCGATCTCCGGGGCGCGAACCAGCGCCCCCCGGCCCCCGTCGGGGCGCCGCGCCTCGCCCAGGCGCTGCACCTCGATGCCGCGTAGGCGCTTGGCCTCCTCGTCCTCCTCGATGACGTAGAGCCGCTCGGTGCCGTAGAGCGCCTCGTAGGGCACCACCAGCGTGCCCGGCTCCGGGGGCAGCTCCAGCATCACCTCGGCAAAGCGATCCAGGGCGACCTCGTCGTGGCGCTCCTCGACGGCGAAGATCGCCTCGACCCCGCCGCGCTCCCGGGGGGTGTGCCCGGCCAGCCGGTCCAGCTCCAGGGCGAGCCCGCGGCCGTCCACCAGGGCCTCACCGTACACCCCGGTGTCAGCGGCGCGGGCCCGATAGAGGGCCCCGATGCGCGTGGTGGGGATCTGCACCCGGACCTCCAGCTCGCCGGTGTCGTAGAGGCCGACGAGTTCGCTGCCCGGGCTCACTCGATCGCCCCGGCCCACGGCCACCGCCCTGACCCGGCCGTCGAAGGGGGCACGCACCTCGGTGCGGCGCACGTCGCGCCGGGCCTGGTCGCGGGCCGCCTCCGCACTGTCGCGCCGCGCCTCGGCCACGGCCAGGCGCTCCTCGGCGTCGTCCACCGCCTGTTGCGCCCGGATCACCGCCTGGCGCTGCCGCTCCCGGGCCTCCTCGGCGTCGTCGAGTTCCGAGGGCGAAGCGGCGTTGTCGGCCACGAGCTCCTCGAGCCGCGCCACCCGCCGCTCATCGATGGCCAGCAGCGCCTTCTCGGCCTCGAGATCCTCGCGGTCCGCCGCAACCGCGCGGCGCTCCTGGCGCAGTGCGGCCTCCTGCTCGTCGAGATCGGCCTGACGCTGGCGCAGGGTGTCACGCAGTTCACCGTCGTCCAGGCGCACCAGCAGCTCGCCGGCCTCCACCACGCGGCCGTCGCGCGCCCGGACCTCGGCGACGTCGGCCTCCACCGCGGACTTGACGGTGACATCCGAGGGCGACTCGATATAGCCGAACAGGCGCAGCAGCGGCTGGTGGACGCCGGGCTCGGCGCGCTCGGTGGCGACCACCCACGAGGGTTCGGTGGGCTCCTCGGCAGGCGGATCGGGGCGGGTCCAGACCAGCGCCGCCAGCACCAGCACGGCCGCCAGCAGCACCACCACGGGCGCAGCGACCCCCCAACCCTTGCGCAGCAACGAACGTAACGGCACGCAGCCCTTCCTTTTCGTCTCGAATGTCGTGGAGCGACCCCGGCCGCCCGGTCAGACCTGATTGAGCAGCGCCAGTTCCGGCGGGCTCCAGTAGAGATAGAACTGCCGCTCCACGTAGGGATCCGGCCAGTGGCGGAAGTGGTGGCGCAGCAGCGTCACCGGCACGATCAGCGGCACCATGCCGGTGCGGTACTGCTCGATGACGTCCACGACCTCCTGCTTGTCCGCCGGATCCAGCTCCCGCTTGAGGTAGCCGAGCAGGTGATAGAGCACGTTGGCGTGCCGCCCCCGGGTGGCCGGCCGGGCCAGCGCCGCCATGAACGCCTCGATGTAGGCCTCGGCCACGGCCTCCAGCGGCCGCTCGCCCAGCGTCGAGACCAACCGCCCGAGCGCGCGCATGCGCTGGTCGTCGTGGGCCATGAGCAACAGCTTGTGCTCGGCGTGGAAGTCCACCAGGGCCTTGCGCGTCAGACCCGCCTCGACCAGGCGCTGCCAACGGTAGTAGCAGAAGACCCGACAGACAAAGCCCTCGCGCAGGGCCGGATCATTGAGCCGGCCCTCCTCCTCGACCGGCAGCAGCGGATTCGTCTCCATCAGTGTCCGCGCGTAGGCGCCACGGCTTGAGAACCCGGCCGGATGGCCGTCGGGCTTATACACCTTGACCCGCTCCATGCCGCAACTCGGCGACTTGGACTTGAGGATATAGCCGCTGAGCCAGTGCAGCTCACGCCCCTTCTCGCGGCCGTAGGCCTCCATGGCCTCGGTGACGTCGGTCTGCCGGTCACGCACACCACGCACCCGCACCCGCTCGTCCTCGGCCTGCTCCAGGCGGATGGGCGGCCGCGGGGTGGGCAGCCCGATGGCCACCTCGGGGCAGACGGGCACGTAGCGGAAGTAGCGCGAGAGCGCCTCGGTCACGAAGGGATTGCGCTTGTGGCTGCCGTCGTAGCGCACCTCCTCGCCGAGCAGGCAGCTGCTCACGCCGACCGGTATGCGTGGCTCTGGCTCTTGGGCACCATCCTCCCGGTTCTGCTCACTCTCCCGACTCATGATCTCCCTGGGTTTGTACATCTTTTGTACAGCATTCTAAACGTCCTGTGCCGGCCCCGCACCCACACTGCGCTCGATGGCACGGCGCAGCGCCTCCATGTCCGGGACCATGAGGCAGTCGGGCACGCCGTCCGGCGGCTCCGGCGGGCCGTGACGGCACATCAGCGCCGCCTGCATACCCGCGGCCAGGGCGCCGGCGGCGTCGGTGTGCGGATCATCACCGACGTGCAGGACCTCCCCCGGCGGTACCCCGGCACGCTCACAGGCCAGGGCGAAGATCGCCGGCTCCGGCTTGGGGATGTCAATATCCACGCCGCGCACCACGAAGTCGACGCAGGGCCCCAGCGCCGTACGGTAGACATCGGCGTTGCCGTTGGTGATCACGCCGATCCGAAAGCGCGCCGAGAGCTCGCGCAGCGCCGGCAACACCTCGGGGAACGGGGCCACCCGGGCCTGCCGCGCCTCGAGAAAGACGGCAAAGGTCTGCTCCACAAAGCGCTCCGCGGCCGTCCCATCGATCCCGCAGCAGCGGGCGATCTCGGCCATGGTGGCACGGCGCAGGGTGGTCGCGTTGCGCGTCAGCTCAGGCCGCGCGGCGGCGAGTTCGCGGCGGAGCTGGCGCATGCGATCGGGATCGAAGCGCTCGGCCACCACCGGGTAGGCTTCGCGCAGGTAGTCGTGCAGGGTCTGCTCGGCCGCCGCGAGCACGTCCTCGACGGACCACAGGGTGTCGTCGAGATCGAAGGTCAGCGCCCGCAGCGGTGCCCGGATCATGAGCCGGCCGCCTCTTCGCCGCCGCCCGCCCGGCGCCACAGCGCCGGGCCACCGCAGGTCGCCTCGATCCGCTGGAGCAACTGCTCGTGGGCCTCGCGCTCCAGCTCGCCCGATTCCGGGACGCGCAGTCGCGGCCGCTCCGGGGACAGCCGCTGGATCGGCTCGGCGCCGCCCGGCTCCAGGCCCTCGCCGTCCAGGGAGAGCTTGCCCTGGCCACCGGTCATGGCCAGGTAGACCTCGGCGAGCAGCTCGGAGTCGAGCAGCGCGCCGTGGAGTTCGCGCCGCGAGCCGTCCACGCCGTAGCGCTTGCACAGCGCGTCGAGGCTGCAGCGCTGCCCCGGATGCATGCGCCGCGCCAGCTGCAGCGAATCGGTGACGGTGCAGTAGTCCTCGAGTTGCCCCCACGCCGGCCCCAGACGGGCCAACTCGGCGTCGATGAAGCCGACGTCGAAGGGGGCGTTGTGGATGATCAGCTCGGCATCCCGGACATAGTCGACGAAGCGCCGGGCGATGTCGGCGAAACGCGGCTTGTCCGCCAGGAAGCGGTTCGACAGGCCGTGAACGTTCTCCGCGCCCTCGTCCACCGCCCGATCGGGATTGAGGTACTCGTGGAAGTTGTTGCCGGTCAGCCGCCGGCGCTCGAGTTCCACGCAGCCGATCTCGATGATGCGGTGCCCCTCGGCGGGGTCCATGCCAGTGGTCTCGGTGTCGAGCAGGATCTGCCGCATGGCTCGGGTCCCGGGTACTTTGCAACGATTCCAAATAGTCTGCGGTGCGCCCTATCCCGGGTCAACGCAGGTTGTGCGAAAGGGCACACGATAACGCCCGCCCGTCGGATTTGCGACACGCGCGCGCCGCTCGCCGCCCGGCCACCGCCCGGCCACCGCCCGGCACAGGGCGGCGGCGACCGCGGACCGGGCGTGGCACGCGCCTTGCTGCACTGCGGGCAAGCCACCCACGACCGGAGCTGCCCGCCCATGCGCAACCAGGAGATCGCCGCTCTGCTCGACGAGCCGGGCTGCGCCCACAACCAGGGGTCGAAGTCCGGCTGCGCACGTCCCACCCCCGGGGCCGCCGCCGGCGGCTGCGCCTTCGACGGCGCCCAGATCACCCTGCTGCCGGTGGCCGACGCCGCCCACATCGTCCACGGCCCCATCGGCTGCGCCGGCAGTTCCTGGGATAACCGCGGCACCCGCTCCACCGGGCCCACCCTGTGGCGCATCGGCATGACCACCGACCTCAGCGAGCAGGACGTGATCATGGGCCGGGGCGAGGCGCGGCTGTTCCACGCCATCAAGCAGGCCGTGGACGAACACGCCCCGGCGGCGGTGTTCGTCTACAACACCTGCGTACCGGCACTCACCGGCGACGACCTCGAGGCGGTGTGCGGCAGCGCCGAGCGCCGCTGGGGCACGCCAGTCATCCCGGTGGACTGCGCCGGATTCTACGGCAGCAAAAACCTGGGCAACCGCATCGCTGGCGAGGCGGTGGTCCGGCACATCGTCGGCACCCGCGAGCCGGAACCGGTGCCGGCAGAGGACCAACCGGCGGACCGCCAGATCCACGACGTAGGCCTGATCGGCGAGTTCAACATCGCCGGCGAATTCTGGAACGTCCTGCCGCTGCTCGACGAGCTCGGCCTGCGCCTGCTCGGCAGCCTATCCGGCGACGCCCGCTACCACGAGCTGCAGACCCTCCACCGGGCCGAGGCCAACATGCTGGTCTGCTCCAAGGCTTTGCTGAATGTGGCGCGCACCCTGGAGGAGCGCTACGGCATCCCGTATTTCGAGGGCAGCTTCTACGGCGTCGCCGACACCTCCGCCGCCCTGCGCGGCTTCGCCCGGCTGATCGACGACCCGGCGCTGACCGAGCGCACCGAGCAGGTCATCGCCCGCGAGGAGGCCCGCGCCGATGCCGCGCTGGAGCCCTACCGCGAGCGCCTGCGCGGGCGCCGCGCCCTGCTCTATACCGGCGGCGTGAAGAGCTGGTCGGTGGTCTCGGCGCTGCAGGATCTGGGCATGGAGGTGGTCGCCACCGGAACGCGCAAATCCACCGAGGCGGACAAGGCGCGTATCCGCGAGCTGATGGGCGAGCAGGCGCAGATGCTCGATAGCGGCGCGCCGCGGACGCTGATCGACACCGTCCGCGCCCACGAGGCCGACGTGCTCATCGCCGGCGGACGGAACATGTACACCGCGCTGAAGGCGCGCATCCCGTTTCTGGACATCAACCAGGAGCGCCCCCACGCCTACGCCGGCTACACCGGCATGGTGGAGCTGGCCCGCCAGCTGTGCCGCAGCATCGAGAGCCCCATCTGGCCCCAGGTGCGTGAACCGGCGCCCTGGGAACGGCAGGAAGGGAGGACCGGGCCATGACCCGCATCGAACGATCCACCAGCCCGCTGAGCGTCAACCCGCTGAAGGCCAGCCAACCGGTGGGTGGCACCCTCGCCACCCTCGGCTTCCGCGGCGCCGTGCCGCTGCTCCACGGCGCCCAGGGCTGCACGGCCTTCGGCAAGGTCTACTTCGTGCGCCACTTCAACGAGCCGATCCCGTTGCAGACCACGGCCATCGACCCGATCAGCGCGGTGCTCGGCGCCGACGATAACGTCCTCGGCGCCCTGGATACCCTGTGCAGCAAGTCCGCGCCGGCGCTGATCACGCTGCTGACCACCGGGCTCTCGGAGGCCGAGGGTACGGACATCGAACGACTGGTGCGCACCTTCCGCAGCGAGCACCCGGAGCACGCCACCACCGCCGTGGTGCCGGTGAACACGCCGGATTTCGTCGGCAGCCTGGCCAGTGGCTACGCGGCCACGGTGGAGGCGGTCATCGAACACCTGGTCCCCGCCGAGGGCACCCGCCCCGGCCGGGCACCGCGGCGGGTCAACCTGCTGCTCTCCGACGCCGTCTCGCCCGGGGATGCCGAGGCGCTGTGCGAGTTGCTCGAGGCCTTCGGCCTGGAGCCGGTGGCCATCCCCGACCTGGGGGCCTCCATGGACGGCCACCTAGACGACGACGATTTCAGCCCCATCACCACCGACGGGACGCCGCTGGAGGCGCTGCGTGGCTGCGGCGACGCCGCCGCCACGGTGGTCGTGGGCGCCTCGCTGAACCGCGCGGCGGACCGGCTGCGCGAGCGCACCGGGGTCCCCGACTACCGCTTCGAGCACCTGATGGGCCTGCACGCCACGGACCGGCTGGTCATGGTCCTGTGCGCCATCGCCGACCGCACCGCCCCGCCACCACGCATCCAGCGCCAGCGTCGGCAGCTGCAGGACGCCCTGCTCGACACCCACTCGGTGCTCGGCACCACGCCGGTGGGCGTGGCCACCGAGGCGGACCTGCTCGCCGGGCTGACCACCCTGCTCCACGACGCCGGCGCCGAGGTGACCACCGCCGTGGCCCCGGAGCGCTCGCCGGTGCTCGACGCCGTACCGGCGCGCCGGGTGCATATCGGCGACCTGGAGGCGCTGGAGCACCACGGCCGCGAGGACGGCGTGGAGCTGATCCTCGGCAGCGGCCACGCCGCCGCCACCGCCGGCCGGCTGGGGGTGCCCATCGTGCAGTGCGGCTACCCCATCTGGGAGCGGGTCGGGCTGCACACCCGCCCCCGGGTGGGCTACCGCGGCAGCCGCGACACCCTCTTCGAGCTGGCCAACACCCTCCTCGAGCATCGCGAGGTGCACGGCGACGTGCGCCCCTACCGCTCGATCTACCGCAGCGCCGATATCGCCTGAGGAGCCGTGATGACTGTCCGTCACTTGAGGATCGCCGACGGGGAGGGGCTGGAACCCGCCCACCAGGGCTCGGTGCGCATCGCCTTCGCCACCGCCGACCGGCACACCGTGGACCAGCACTTCGGGCTGGCCAGCGGCTTCGCCATCTACCAGGTGGGGTGTTCGGGCACCCGGCTGCTGGAGGTGGCCGACATCGAGGAGCCGGCCGACGCGGCGCCGGACTGCGACCGCCTGGCACCGCGCCTGCAGGTCGTCGAGGGCTGCGCCGCGCTCTACTGCAACGCCATCGGCGCCCCGGCCGTGCGACGGCTGCTCACACAGGGGTGCCAGCCGCGCAAGGTCTCCCACGGCACCGCCATCGACACCGTGCTGGGCACCCTGATCGCGCAGTTGCGCGAGCGCCCGCCGGCCTGGCTGAGCCGGGCCCTGCGCGGCGAACCGGCCGGCGAGGCCCGTTTCGACGCCATGGAGGCCACCGGCTGGTGGGCCGACTGACCAGCTGCAGCCAACCAGGGAGGAACCCCCATGTGGACCTGGAACCCGCAGGACGAGCAACCCGAAACCACCGCCACCGCGCAGGTCCTGGACGACCAGGATCCCGCCCTCGAGACACCGTTCATCCGTGAGCTGCTCCGCCAGGTCCGTGCCACGGACACCTTCGGGGCGTGGGAACACTACAGCGATGCGGCGGTCATCGATCCGTTCATCCTCACCCCCGAGCGCAAGCGCGCCATCCCCGTGGTCGCCGACCCCGACGGCGAAACGGTCAACCGGGTGCGCACCTTCTACAACGCCGTGTCCGCGCGGATCGAGGCGCGCAGCGGGGTGATGGCGGTGCCGGTGATCAACCTCAGCCACGAAGGCTTCGGCCGCGCCTTCGTGCTTGCCGGCAAGCTGGTGGTCGTCGACAAGCCGCTGCGCGACGTCCACCGCTTCGGCTTCGCCAGCACCGAGAAGCTGGTCAGCCGCGGCGAGCGCCTGGTCGACGGGGCGGTGGCCCTGATCGAGCGCTTCCCGGAGGTGGCCCGAGCCTGAATCCGGCGCGGCCGGACCGACGGACTATACTCCGCTGGGGGGTTCGACCCCGTAATGGAGGATAGCCCGATGGCTCATTCATGGTTGCGCACCGCCGGTGCTGCGCTGCTCATTGCCCCGCTGGCGGCCAGCGCCGGCCAGGAGATTCGCATCGGCTGGACGGCCTGGGCCGACGCGGAGTTCGTCACCCGGATCGCCGAACGGCTGCTCGAGGAGCGCTACGACGTCGACGTCGAACTGGTCCAGACCGACATCGCGCCGCAGTACACCGGCATCGCCCGCGGCGACCTGGACTTGATGCTGATGTCGTGGCAGCCGATCACCCACGAGGACTACATCGAGCGCTACAGTGACGACCTGCTCGACCTGGGCGTGCTCTACGGCGACGCCCGCCTGGGCTGGGTGGTGCCGCGCTGGCTGTACGAGGACGGACTGACCAGCATCGATCAGCTCAATGAGGAGCGCTGGCAGGACGCGCTCGACGGGACCATCCAGGGCATCGACCCGGGCGCCGGGCTGATGCGCCTGTCCCACGAGGCCATCGAGACCTACGGGCTGGATTATACGCTGATCGAGGCCAGCGACGCCGGCATGACGGCCTCGCTGGACCGGGCCGCGCGCCGCGACGAGCCCATCGTGGTCACCGGCTGGAGCCCGCACTGGAAGTTCGGCGCCTACCAGCTGGCGTTCCTCGACGATCCGAGGGGCGCGCTTGGCGGCGCGGAGACCATCCACGCCCTCGCCCGCCTCGGCTTCGACGAGGACCATCCGCAGATCGCCGCCTTCATCGGCTGCATGGACTACGACCTGGAGATGCTCAACGACTACCTGTTCATCGGTCGGGACGAGTCCACCGAGGCCGCCGTCGACCGCTTCTTCGAGCAGGAGACCGAGCTCATCAGCGCCTGGGCCGCCTGCGCCACCGAGCAGTAAACCCGCCCCACCGACCCTGCCCCTGCCGGATCCCTCCGGCAGGGCTCCGGAGCAGCGCTCAGTCCCCGTCCTCGAACCCGGGGGCGTCGTCGCGGACCAGCAGCAGATCCGTGGACACCTCCCGCAGCAGCCGTGCGGCAACGCTGCCGAGCAGCATGTTCGCCCAGCGGCCACGCCCGTGGTTGCCCATCACCACCAAATCGGCGCCCAGCCCGCCCAGGGCCTCGAGCAGGATCGTGGCCGGATAGCCGGCGTGCACCTCCAGGTGCACCTCGTCGGCGCCCAGCCCCTCGTCCCGGGCGAACGATTCCAGGTCGGCCCGCGCCTCGTCCATCCAGCGCGTCTGCTGCTCCTGGATGTAGCTATCGCCGATGCCGGCAGCGCGCATGCGATCCAGCTCGGCGGTATCCACCACATAGAGCAGGTGCAGCTCGGCCGCCGGGAAACAGCGCCGCGCGTACTGAAGCGCCGCCCGCGAGCAATCCGAGAAATCGACGCCCACAGCAACGCGCCGATACGGCGCATCGGAGTCGCGCCGGACCACCAGCGTCGGCGTCCGTGCGTGGCAAACCAGCTGCTCGGCGGTGGTGCCCAGGATCCAGTCGCGCACGTACTGCCGGCCGTGGGCACCGACGACCAGCAGGTCGGCGCCGCCCTCGTCCGCGGCGTAGACCACCTCGCCGATCACATCCCCGATCAGGACCCGGGGCTGCGCGCGGTGGCCCGGGGTCCCGGACTGGAGCTGCTGCTCGGCGGCGGCCTGGAACACCCCTTCCCGATCCGGCGAGCCGCTGAGCGCGCGCAGCCCCGGCGCGTCGCTTTCGATGACGTGGACCGCCTCCAGCGTGGCGTCCCAGGCCTCGGCCAACTGTACGGCGCGGCGCCCGGCCCGCCCGGCGCGTTCCGACAGGTCGCTGGCGAAGACGATTTTCTGCATGCTCATGACGGCTCCCTCGATCGCATCCGGCAGAATCCGGCCAAAGGTCCGGTGCAGCGGGCCTCGGCGCTTGCCCGCGCACCGGTCTCATCCTTAGATTGTGGCACCATGACACGCGAGTGCGGGAGCCACAGCGGGGCAACACGCCGCAGCTCCCGCGGAACCCGGTATCCGAGAGGAGCCTTTACCCATGCTTCAGAAGGAACACACGCGTCTCGAGCTCGTCACCTTCCTGGTGGCGGTGGCCACCGGCGTGCTCGGCGCCGTCGCGGCCTCGGCCGGCGCCTACTGGTTCGGCGGGATCCTGATGGCGATCATGGCCCTGGCCCTGTTCATCTTCGTCATCCCCGGCATCGCCGCCAAGCTGCCGCCGGCGGGGCAGGCCCTGCCCGCAGCCCTGCTGCTGATCCTCGGCCTGTGGATGATGGCGACGGTGGGTGAGGGGCTAAGCTTCCTCGGCTTCATCGCCATGGTGGTGGCCGTGGGCACCGTGCTCATGCCCTTCTACCTGATCGCCCTCGGCGGGCGGGCCTTCCACCTCAAGCAGCAGCGCTGAATGCCAACGACCCCGCGGGACGGCGTCCCCCCTGCCGCCGCCCCGCGGGGTATCCGACCCGCCCTGCGCGGATCAGGCCGGTTTCAGCGTGACATCCCCGAGGATCTGCGCCTGGCAGGCGATGCGCTGCTGCTTGCCCGCAAAGTGCTCGCGTAGCAGCTTCTGCTCCACCTCCGAGGGCGCGCTCAGGTTCTCTTCTCCGTCGAGCACCTTGCACAGACAGGTGCCGCAGTCCCCCTCGCGGCAGCCGTAGACAATCCCCGAGCCGACTTTCTCGGACAGCTCGATGATCCGGGTTCCCGCCGGCGCGCTGACGGTCAGATCGATATCCTTGAACGTTACCTGGGCTCTTGGCATCCCGTGAACTCCTTGTGGCTTATGGTTGGATTCTATTGCTGGCCCCGTCCGGTAACCGCCGGCCTCACGGCGCGACCCGCGCCGCACCTTCTCCGGCCATCAGCCGGGCCAGCCACGGCGGCGGGCGCTCGGCCAGGGCGGCGCGAAGCTCGTCCATGTGCGCCGCGGCCGCTCCCCCGGCGTCGCGCCTCATGGGAAAGACCCCGGCGTTGACCACCTTGGCCGCCGCCGGGCCGCCGATCGAGCAGCAGTACAGCACGTGGCAGTCGGCGATCAGCGCCACCCGGGCCGCGATGCGGTCGTCGCGCCGGGTGCCGCTGCCAGTGACCGCCTCGGCCACCGGCCGGACCTCGGCAAGCCGGCAGCCGGCGGCACCGACTTCGTAGATGAGGAACCGGGCGCAGGCGCCGAAGTGACCATCCAGCTCACCGCCGCTGTTCGAGGCGCAGGCGACCCGGATGGTCCCCTCTGGCGACGGACCCGGCTCCGGCTCGGGGACCGGCTCTGGTGCCGCCTCTTCGCCATGCAGGGCCCGGCAGGCGGCCTCCAGCCGCTCCGCCGGGGCCTGCTGAACGGCCTCCAGGTGGTGGGCCCCGCCGGCGTCGCGCAGCCCCCGGGGGGTCACCCCGGCGAGCTTCTCGGCGCTCAACGGTGCCCCGAGCAGCCCGGTCAGCACCCGCACCAGCTGCGATACGTCGAGCTCCGGGAGCTCGCGCGCCGCCAGCCCGATGCGCAGGGCCAGTTCCGGTTGCAGTGATGCATCCTGCATGCCGTCTCCTCCCTTCAGTCGGCGGGGACGATGCACTCGTCCACCTCGCAGACCTCCTCGCAGCGGGGCATCTCGAAATGCCCCTCGCACTCGGTGCAGCGGTCCGCGATGATCTCGTAGAGGCCCATCTTGTTGCGCTTGATGGCCGCCTCCGGGCACTCCGGTTCGCAGTCGCCGCAGCTGGTGCACAGTTCCGGATCGATTTTCATGGCCATGCTCTTTCCTCCTCGATCACCGGACCAGGTCGTAGTTGAAGTCGGTGACCCCCATGTGACGGGTCTCCTCGTCGAGCCGGGCGAGCACCTCGTTGACGATGGTGGTGAGGATGTACATCGCCCCCTCGTAGCCCCAGATGCTGTTGCGGTGCAGGTGATGCCGGTCGAAGATCGGGAAGCCGAGGCGGATCAGCGGCACCTCGAACTCCTTGCCCTTGTAGAGGGTGTCGCGCTGGATGAACTTCCCGTAGGAGTTGCCGATCATGAAGTCGGGCTTATCGGTGAAGCACAGCGAGCGCATGTGCCAGAGATCCTTGCCGACGTAGACCTGGGCGCTCTCGCCGTACGGGGTCTGCTCGAGCATGGCGCGCATGGCCTTGCCCCAACGCTTATTGGCGTTGTGGCAGAGCACGTGGCGCGGCTCGGCGCCGAGTTCGGTGAGGAACCGGGTCATGCCCATGACGAAGTCCGGATCCCCCCACAGGGCGAAGCGCTTGCCGTGCAGCCACTGGTGGGAGTCGGTCATCATATCCACCAGCCGCCCGCGCTCGAGCTCCAGGGACTCGGGGATCGGCTTGCCGGTGATCTGCGAGACCTTCATCAGGAAGTTGTCGGTTCCCTCGAGGCCGATGGGCACCTGAACCTCGGGGCAATCGTGCTTCCAGGTCTGCTTGATGTACTTCTTGGTCTTGGTCAGCATCCACGGCTGGAGCAGCAGGGTGTCCAGCGCATTGGGGGCGTCACGGACCTCGTCAATCGGCGTCCCGCCGGCGTACATCCGGTATTCACCGTCGGCCGGGGTGTCGAGCACCTCGGTGGGATCGCAGAGCAGCGAGGCCTCCACGCCCATCTCGCCCAGGGCGCGCTTGAGCCAGCGGTAGCTGCCCAGGTAGGTCTCGAAGCCAGGCACCAGGTTGACCTTGCCGTTGCTGCCCGGCTGCTTGTCCTCCATCGCGTTGATGGTGAAGTAGCGGGCAATGCCCTCGAACATGCCGTCCCAGCCGGTGACGTGGCTGCCGACGAAGCTCGGCGTGTGCGCAAAAGGCGTGGGCACTTCCTGCGGCAGATACCCCTCGTCCTTGGCGTTGCCGATGAAGGCGTTGAGGTCGTCGCCGATGACCTCGGCCATGCAGGTGGTGGAGACGGCGATCACCTCGGGCTGGTAGATCTGGTAGGCGTTCTGCAGCCCCTGGTTCATGTTCTTGTGCCCGCCAAAGACCGCGGCATCCTCGGTCATGGAGTCGGAGACACAGGCCACCGGCTCCTTGAAGTGGCGGTTGAAGTAGGTCCGGAAGTAGGCCACACACCCCTGGGAACCGTGGACGTAGGGCAGCGTCTTCTCGAACCCCAGCGAGCAGAGCACCGCCCCGAGGGGCTGACAGGCCTTACCCGGATCGACGGTCAGCGCCTCGCGCGAGAAGTTCAGCTGCTGGTACTCCTCGGTGGTGGTCCACTCGAAGGTCTCGTCGATCTTCGCCGCGTCGACGCCCTCCTCCTGCTCCCGGCGCTTGCGGCTGAGGACCTGTTGGTAGTCGTCATCCCGGAACAGCGGGTAGCACGGCTTGATGGCTTCGGTGTCTTCGTTCATTGCGCTTCCTCCAGCTGCGCCGCGCTGCGGGCACGGCGCCTTGCCCTGTTCGGGCGGGCCGGCTGAGCGGCCCGCCCCTGGCTGAGATGGTCAGGCCGCCTTGGAGGCCGGCTCGCCGGTGGCCTTCCACGGCGGGGTCATGCGGTCCCAGACCGGGTTGTTGAGGGTCATGTCCATATCCCGGGCAAAGATCGCGAAGCCGTCGTAGCCGTGATACGGCCCGGAGTAGTCCCAGGAGTGCATCTGCCTAAACGGCAGACCCATCTTCTGGAACACGTACTTCTCCTTGATCCCGGCGGCCACCAGGTCCGGCTGGACCCGCTCGATGAAGCGCTCCAGCTCGAAGGCGTTGGCGTCGTCGTAGACCAGCGTCCCCTCCTTGAGCTCGGGGTAGGTGCGGTCGTAGTCGTCGTCGTGGGCGAACTCGTAGCCGGTGCCGAGCACCTCCATGCCCAGGTCCTCGTAGGCGCCGATGACGTGGCGCGAGCGCAGACCGCCGACGTAGAGCATCACCTTCTTGCCCTCCAGCCGCGGCCGGTACTTGGCGATCACCGCGTCCATCATCGGCTGGTACTTGGCGATGACGGCCTCGGCGTTGGCCTGGATGGTCTCGTCGAACCGGGCAGCGATCTCGCGCAGGCTCTGGGCGATGCGCGTCGGACCGAAGAAGTTGAACTCCATCCACGGGATGCCGTGGGTCTTCTCCATGTGCTCGCAGATGTAGTTCATGGAGCGGTAGCAGTGCAGGAGGTTGAGCTGCACCTTGGGCGTGTTCTCCATCTCGGCCAGGGTGCCGTCGCCGGACCACTGGGCAACCACGTTCAGGCCCATCTCCTCGAGCAGGATGCGCGAGGCCCAGCAATCGCCGCCGATGTTGTAGTCACCGACGATGGCCACGTCGTAGGGCCCGGCCTGGTGGCCGTCGCCGTCGCGGTTCTCCAGGACGTGGTCGCGGATGGTGTCGTTGGCGATGTGGTGGCCGAGCGACTGCGAGACCCCGCGGAAGCCCTCACAGCGCACCGGGATAACCGGCTTGCCGAGGCGCTCGGTGGCCTGACGGCCCACCGAGTCGATGTCGTCGCCGATCAACCCGACGGGGCACTCCGACTGCACGGTGATGCCCTTGTTGAGCGGGAAGAGCATCTCGACTTCGTCGATGATCTTCTCGAGCTTGGGGTCACCGCCGAAGACGATGTCCCGCTCCTGGAAGTCGGAGGTGAAGTTGATGGTGCCGAACGTGTCCACACCGGTGTGGCCGGTGTAGTAATTGCGACGGCCGGCCCGCGAGAGCTGGCCGCAGCCCACCGGGCCGTGGGAGATGTGCACCATGTCCTTGATCGGCCCCCAGACCACGCCCTTGGAGCCGGCGTAGGCGCAGCCGCGCTGGGTCATGACCCCGGGCACCGACTTGCGGTTGGAGGTCACGCACTTGCTCGGCTGCTGGTCGGCCCCGACGGCGGCCAGGTGCTTGGCGCGCTCCTCGCGGGTAGCCTCGGGGTAGACCTCGAGGACCTCCTCGATCAGCGCCTGGGCCTCATCCTGCGTCATGCTGCTCATTGGCTCTCCCCCTTTACGCCGAGGCGGTCTCGTCGGCCTTTTGCCCCACGATGGACTCGTCCTCCTCCTCGAGGATGCCGAACTCCATGAGCAGGTCCTCGAGGTCATCCATGCCCAGCGGCGTGGGCACGACCATTTGGGTGTTGTTGATGACGTTGTCCGCCAGCTCGCGGTAGACGTCGGCCTGCTTGCACTCCGGGTTGTACTCAATAACCGTCATGCGCCGGATCTCGGCGTGCTGGACCATGTTGTCCCGCGGGATGAAGCCGATCATCTGGGTACCCAGCCGGCTGGCGAGGTTCTCGATGAGCTCGTCCTCGCGGTCGGTGTTGCGGGAGTTGCAGATCAGCCCGGCCATGCGCACGCCGCCGGAGCTGGCGTACTTCACGATGCCCTTGGCGATGTTGTTCGCCGCGTACATGGCCATCATCTCGCCGGAGACGACGATGTAGATCTCCTGGGCCTTGTTCTCGCGGATGGGCATGGCGAAGCCGCCGCAGACCACGTCGCCGAGGACGTCGTAGAAGACAAAGTCCAGGTCGTCTTCGTAGGCGCCCTCCTCCTCGAGGAAGTTGATGGCGGTGATCACGCCGCGGCCGGCGCAGCCGACCCCCGGCTCCGGGCCACCGGACTCGACGCACTTGGTGTCGCCGTAGCCGACCTGCAGGACGTCCTCGAGCTCAAGGTCTTCGACGCTGCCCGCCTCGGCGGCCAGGTGCATGACCGTGTTCTGCGCCTTGGCATGGAGCATCAGGCGGGTGGAGTCGGCCTTCGGATCGCAGCCGACGATCATCACCTTCTTGCCTTTCTCGGCGAGCGCCGCCACCAGGTTCTGCGTGGTGGTGGACTTGCCGATGCCGCCCTTGCCGTAGATTGCTGCCTGTCTCATGGGTTAATCCCTCCTGACCGATGGTTACGTCGGCCGCCTCAGCGGCTCGCACCCGGGTTTTGCAACCGGCGTGCCAGCAGGGGGCAACGACGGACCCGCTGCGCCGAAGGTGACCCGCCGCGTTTACGCAACCCGTTGATCCAAAAGACTTATAGGAAGACTAAGAACGATCAGCAAAGAAAGGGCGAACACCCCCGGGGGCCCGGCCCGACGATCCGGGACGGCCCGCAGGCCCGTGGCAAGTCCGACATGATCGGCCGGGGGTTGTCGGGGAGCGGACAAGGGGAAGAACCGCTCCCCGACCGACAGGAGGGATGCTTCAGTGCTCGCTGAAGACGGTGGTGTGACCGCGGTCGCTGAAGGCGAGGACCTGGTAGGGCTCATCCGGCTGGCCGGGGATCCACTTGCGTCGCATCGCCCCTGCTCCTCATCGACAGGTTGTGTGGCACCGGTCGTCATTATTGATCGAACGCAATCCGGATGCCACCCCCTCCGACGGGACGAGCGACGCTCAGGCGCGTTGGGGCGACGAGGCGACGCCGACGGCCCGCGCCGCCAGATCGCGGGCGCAGGCCTCGATCACGGTCACACCGTGGCGGGCCAGGTAGCGCCGCTCCTTGCCGGCCGTGGCGGGCAACAACGCCCAGCCCTTGGGCTCGCCGGCCTCCTGGGTGATCTCGGTAAAGAGCATGCGCTCGGTATCCCGGGTGAAGCGAACCCCGAGACTCAGGTAGCGCACGCCCCGGCGCCGCTCCTTGAGGAACCGCGGCAGGGCAAAGCCGCCCATCAGTTCGGTGAGGTAGTCCACAAAATCGGCGTCCGAGGCAACGAAGCTCGGCTCGGGCCGGGGCGACCCCAGGGGCTTGAACAGGATCGGACCCGCCGGCGACGGCGGCGACTCGGCCGCCTCGTCGTGGAGCTCGTGGTAGCCGATGCTGTCGTGCCGGAAGACCCGATAGCGTCGCCCGCCAGTGACCCGTGCGACGCCCTGAACCAGCAGGTGCGGGGTGCCGGCCCAGGCGTCCTGGAGCTGGGTATCCCGGTTGAGATCCACCACCCAGGCCGGCCGCTGCTGCGCCAGCCAGTCGATCACCGGCGCCCGGGTCCAGGGGACCTCGCCGAAGCAGGTCCGCAGAAAACGCTCCAGATAGGGGCGTCCGTGATCCTGCTCGACCTTCATCGCCGCCCGCGAGAACTCGTGCATCAGCACCGGCGACATCGGCTTGCCCTGATTCAGCGCGAGGATCAGCCGCTCGTTGTCTGCCGGCATGGCATCGCCGGTCTCCGGGTGACACGCCCCGTCCAGCGCGCCCGGCCCGAGCACCGGGACGACGCTGCCGTCGGCGAAGCCGTGGGTCCAGCGGCGAATACGCTCGTCATCCAGTCCCGGATGGCTCATGGTTCTCCCCTCCCTGGCCGGCCCGCGCCCGATCCCGTTGGACCTGGCGGGCCCGCTTTTCCTGCAGGGCCCCGCGGATCCGCTCGCGCAGCTCGTCATCCAGCGGGGCAACGTCGGGCGGGTGTACGGTCTCGCAGAGGAGCACGTGCAGACCCATCGCCGTTTCCACCGGGCCGCGCACCTCGCCGGCGGCCATCTCGAACAGGGCCGCGTCCAGCTCCTCATGCAGCTGCCCCCGCGCCACCCGGCCCACCAGCCCGCCGTGCAGGGCGCTGGGGCACTCGGAGTGGCGCTCGGCGGCGGCGGCAAAGCCCCGCGGGTCGTCCGCCAGCTTCCCGGCCAGCTTCTCCGCCCGCGCCCAGGCCCGCTGCCGGGTATTCTCCGGGAACTCGTCGTTGATGGTGATCAGAAGATGGCGCACGGTGCGCGTCTCGTCCCGCTGGAAGCGCTCCGGATGCTCGCGGTAGAAGCGCTCCACGTCCTCGTCGGTGACCTCCGGCACCTCGGCGGCCAGCGGCGCCAGGGCGTGCTCCGGAACCTGCAGCGTACGCCCCGGGAAGCGGACCTGGTAGGCCGGCCCGGTGCGTGCATCGCGCAGGACGCGGATGATCTCGCCCACCGCACCCGGCTCGGCCACCACCTCGCCATGGACGGCGAGCCGCCGCGTGGGCGTGACGCGGTCGCGAAACTCGAAGCGGGTCTCCACCCAGTGGCTGGCTGCATCCATGAGCTCCTCCTCGCGACAGCCGACCATGCGGTCCTGATCCAGAAAGAAGACGCTGTAGACGATCTGATCCTGCAGGAAGGTCCCCACATCACGGACGTAACCCACGCTCCCCCGGGGGACGAGCAGCTCACCGCGGGCCACGCCGGGGTAGGTGCCGTCGTTGCGGATGTTGCGCGCCACCCGCACCGCCGCGCCGATCCGGAACCGCGACAGCATCAGCCGAATCCTCCACGGCCGATTCGAGCCACCGGGACCTCGCCGCTCGCCCCCCGGGCCACCTGCCGGTGGATGCGCAGCGCGGCCTGGCTGCGGGCGTCGGAGCCGACAAAGTCGTCGTGGGCGCGTTGCAGCAGTGCCCGGGCCTGCCCCTCGGCCTCATCGGGTGTCGCCGGCGGCTCGGCGCTGGCGTAGTCGTGGAAGCGCTGCAGGATATGCAAGCGGTAGACCCGCAGCAGCTGTGGATCGTAGGCCACGCCGAGGCCCTCGAACCACGCCTCCGCGCCCTCCAGGCCCTCCTCGTTTTCCGGTTCCAGTGGCTCCAACCACTTCATGGCAACCTCCTCTACACCTCGACGGCATCCTCGGCGGCCGCGGCCGCCCCTTGCGCCACCAGCGCACGCAGCTCCGCGGCACTGGGGGCACGCTTGTGAGTGACACTCCAGCGGCGGATCAGCGGCAGCAGCGCCCGGGCCTGCTCGCGGTCCAGGCTCACCCCGGCCTCGCGGCACGCCGCCTGGACCCCGCGGGTGCCGGAGTGCTTGCCGAGGACGAGCTCGTGGCACCGCCCGACCTCGTCCGGATCCAGACCCTGGTAGTTGCGGGCGTCCTTGAGCAGCCCGTCCACGTGGATCCCGGCCTCGTGGCTAAAGACACCGGCGCCGACCACGCTCTTGCCCCAGGGCACCGGCCGGCCCGAGGCGGCCTCCACCAGTGCCGCGACACCGGTCAGGCCGGCGGCGTCGACCCCGGTGGTCCGGTCACAGAGCCGATGAAGCGCCAGGGTCACCTCCTCGAGCGCGGCGTTGCCGGCACGCTCGCCCAGCCCGCAGACGGTGGTGTTGACGTGGGTGGCACCGCCGCGGACGGCGGCCAGGGTGTTGGCCGTAGCCAGACCGAAGTCGTCGTGGGCGTGCATCTCCAGCTCCAGGCCGGTGGCCGCGCGCAGGCGCTGGAAGAGCTCGTGGACCGCGAACGGCTCGGCGATGCCGACCGTATCCGCGATGCGCAGCCGGCGCGCCCCGGCCGCCTCCGCACAGTGCGCGACCTCGACGAGGAAATCGGGATCGGCGCGGGTGGCGTCCTCGCCGCCGACACTCACCGCCAGCCCTTCGGCCCGCGCCCGCCGCACCCATGCATCGATCCGACCCAGCACCCAGCGGCGGTCGCGGCCGAGCTTGTGCGCAATCTGCTGATCCGAGACCGGGATAGAGCCGTCCACCCCCCAGACCCCCAGCCCGACACACGCCCGCAGGTCCGCCTCGCGCATGCGCGCCCAAACCAGCAACCGCGCCGACAGCCCGGCGGACACCAGGGCCCGGATGTCGGCCCGCTCCTCGGGCCCCATGGCCGGGATGCCCACCTCCAGCTCGGGCACGCCGATCCCGTCGAGCGCCGCGGCGATGGCACACTTCTCCGCGCGGGTGAAGGCCACGCCGGCGGACTGTTCGCCGTCGCGCAGGGTCGTATCGTCGATCACCACCGCGCCCATCACTCCTCCGGCCCGAAGCACTCGGCGAAATCGCTGCAGGCGTCGCAGGACGGCGCCCGGCACGTATAGATTCCGGTCTCTTCACACAACCGCTTGTACAGGAACTTCTTCCACTTCATGTCGCGGTCGTTCAACGCACAGAGCGCGGGGAAGGCGTCTTCCATCAACGCCGTGAGCTCCCCACGGGAGCGCAACCCCAGGTCCTGCCAGAGATGATCCCGGCCCAGACAGCCGGCGGCGACGATGCGCGCCAGCCAGCGCTCCGAGCGATCGGCGCCGCGGCGGTAGCGAAGCAGCAGGTCGGCGACATCCGCCTGCTCGTCGGCCAGCGGTTGCGAGAGCGTCGTCGGCTCGGGGAACGGGGTCACCGCGCCCACACTGGGAAAGTGGCGGCCCATCATGGCCACGTACTCGCCCGGCTCCAGACCCATCCACGCCGGCAGGACGCTCTCGCCGCTGAGCCAGGCGGCCACCAGCCGGCCCAGCGCGCGATCATTGGGCAGGCCGGTGGCCTCGGCCAACAGCCCGCCGCAGGTGTAGGGGGCAAAGGCCCGCCCATCGGGCTCGGGCGGCAGCGAATGGGTGCGGTTCATGGCGTACCCTCCTCTTCCCGCAGCTGCTCCTCCAGCTCCTGCCAGGTGGCCTGCTGGCGTCGGCGCACGGCCTCCGGATCCAGCGACCGGCCCGCTACCCGGGCCCGGCTGAACTCCGCCCCGCGGTCCTCGCCGATCAGCCCGGCGGCATCGGCACGGCACTGCTGGCAGTGGCTCATCACCGCGATATCACTGGCGCAGGCGGCCCGCAGGCCGAGCAGCTCGGCGTCGCTCGGACCGCGCTGGCCGATCTCGCCGAAGTAGGTACCGTGGCTGGGGTCGGAGATCAGGGGCATGACGTTGTGCAGGAACGCCCCGCGCTGGCGGACCGCCCGGGAAACGACAGGTAGATGCTGATGGTTGATCCCGGGGATGGCCACCGAGTTGACCTTGACCAGCACGCCGCGGGCGGCCAGCGCCTCGATGCCGGCGAGCTGGCGCTGCACGAGGATCCGGGCGGCCTCCAGGCCACGCCGGCGCCGGTGCTCAAAGAGGATCGAGGGGTGGATGCGCGCGCCGATCTCCGGGTCGATGGCGTTGACCGTCACCGTGACGTGCTCCACCTCGAGGGCCACCAGATCGTCCACGTAGTCGGGCAGCGCCAGGCCGTTGGTGGACAGGCACAGGCGCAGCTGGGGAGCCACCTCGCGGATGCGCTCGAAGGTCTCGAAGGTGCGGCGCGGGTTGGCCAGGGCGTCGCCCGGTCCGGCGATGCCCACCACCGACAGCTGCGGGATTTCATGGGCCACCGCCAGGGTCTTGGCCGCGGCCTCCTCCGGAGTGAGCACCTCGGAAACCACGCCGGGGCGGGACTCGTTGGCGCAGTCGTACTTGCGATTGCAGTAGTTGCACGAGAGGTTGCACCCCGGGGCAACGGCCACGTGCAGCCGCGCGAAGTGGTGGTGGGCACGCTCGGAGTAGCAGGGGTGGTCCCGGACCTTGGCGCGCAGCGCCTCGGGCAGGTGCTCGAGCCCGTCGCCGGGCGCCCCCTCGCCACCGACGCCGGGGCAGCCGGCGGCGGGGTCGCAGGTGGTGGAGCCGGATGCGTCCATTGTCTCTCCCTCCGTCGGGACCGGAGCCGCGCTCCGGTCGGGCCTGCCCGCTCTTTTGCAAACCTCGTGCCGGATCACGGGAGCGGCCAACCGCCCGTCTCGCCGTGCCTCCCGCCGCGGCATTCGCCGCGCGTGTCGCAAACCCCACACAGCCGCGTGTCGCGTCCGCCACGCCGCCAGCAACGGCTCATAGGCTCTTGACCGGGATGTCGAGGGTCTTGATCCGGTAGGCGATCTGCCGCGGCGTCATGCCCAGCAACCGCGCCGCCTTGGCCTGCACCCAACCGGTGCGCTCCAGCGCGGCGATGACCCGCTCGCGCTCGTCCAGGTTGGGGTCGTTCGGGTCCGGGGCCGCCGGCCCGGCGGGTAGCACCCCGCTCTCGACGGCCGGCGAACCGTCCTCGGGGATCCCGGCCAGGATCACGGCCTCCTGGTCGATGCGGCCGTCCTCGCTCATGATCGCCGCCCGCTCCAGGGCGTTCTCCAGTTCGCGAACATTGCCCGGCCAGTGGTAGCGCATCAGCGTGCGGATGGCGTCGTCGGAGATCTCCAGCGCCCGCTCCTGGTTGCTGGCGATGCGCCCGACGAGGAACCGGACCAGCTCCGGGATGTCCTCGAGGCGCTCGCGCAGCGCCGGCATGGTGATGGTCATCACGTTGAGCCGGTAGTAGAGGTCCTCGCGGAACTCCCCGGCGGCCACCGCCGCCTCCAGATCGCGGTTGGTGGCGGCGAGCACGCGCACGTCCACCCGCCGGGTCCGGGTGCTGCCCACCCGCTCGAACTCCCCCTCCTGCAGGACCCGCAGCAGCTTCGCCTGGAAGGCCGGGGAGATCTCGCCCATCTCATCGAGGAAGATGGTGCCGCCGTCGGCCTGCTCGAAGCGCCCCACCCGGCTCTGCACAGCGCCGGTGAAGGCGCCTTTCTCGTGGCCGAAGAGCTCGCTCTCGAGCAGGCTGTCGGGCAGCGCCGCGCAGTTGAGCTTGACAAAGGGCGCGTCGGCCCGGGGCGAGTTGTAGTGGATGGCGTTGGCCAACAGCTCCTTGCCGGTGCCGGACTCACCGCGCAGCAGCACCGTAGTGCTCCACTGCGCCACCCGACGCACCTGCTCGAAGACCCGGCGGATAGCCGGGGTCCGGCCGATGACGTTCTCGAAGCCGTAGCTCTCCTGCACCTCCCGGCGCAGGCGGTCGCGCTCATCGACGATGGCCGCCTGCTCACGGTCAACCTCGGTGGCCAGGCGGACCGTCTGTGCGACCAGGTTGGCGACCATCTGCATGAACCGAGAGCGCTCGGCCAGCAGCGCGCCCTCGTCGGCGGCGGGCTGGGCGGCGAGCACGCCCACCGGCGGGTCCTGCTCGCCGGGGCCGTTGATGGGTACACCGATGAACGGCAGATCCGGATCGTAGAGGCCGAGCCGATCGAGGAAGCGCGGCTCCTCGGAGATGCGCCGCACGATCAGCGGCTCGGCGTGATTGAGGATCTCGCCAACGATCCCCTCGCCCGGCCGGTAGGCGACCTCATTGGCGGGGCTCTGCCCGTACAGCGCGCGGACGATGGTCTCGCGGCGGACGGGGTCGCGCAGGGCGACCATCCCGGAGTGCATATCGGCGTGCTCGTGGAGCACCTCCAGGACGGCCTGAAGGCTCTCGCGCAGGTCGAGACTGCGCGAGAGCACCCGGCTGACCTGGTACAGCGCCTCGAGCTGGGCCTCGACCAGTTCGGCCCGGGCGCGTTCTCGGGGGCCGACGGACGTGGGGTTCTCCATGAATACTCCCCTCCGCTAGGTGCATCGGTTTTGGCTGGCCCAGATGGGATCAGGGGCCCCAAGGCGTCATTGAACGCGCCGAGCATCGCAGCCCCGGCAGGGGTTCGGCGCGAACCTTTACGGGTTCGCGCCGATCAGCGCGCAGCCACAGCGAAGCGTGCTCTGCGCGCGGCCCTGCCGGGGTGAGAAGCGCAGGAGACCCGCAGGGCGCGTTCGTCAGACGCCTTGGGGCCCCCTGACCCCATCTGGGCCGAGCAAAACCGTTGCAACTCCCGTTCCAGACAGCCGGCGAACCGTCGACCCCCGTTTGTCGCGTTTCTCACAGTGATTCACGGAAGGTGATGCTTTTGTCGCCTGTGCCACATCGGTGCAGCGGCACCTCTTTGGTGCAAACGGGCGAGGTTCGAACGGGATCACGCGGGGTTGCGGGACCGTGGTGCTCGAAGGGTACCGGCTGGCACGGCTGATGCTTGACCCGTAGCGAACGCCGCCGACGGGCCGGGAAAGGGAAAGAGGATGACGGAATACCTGCTACTGCTGCTCGGCGTCGCCCTGGTGAACAATGTGGTCCTGACCCAGTTCCTGGGGCTGTGCCCGTTCATGGGTGTGTCGAACCGACTGGATACCGCCCTGGGCATGGGCCTGGCCACCACCTTCGTACTCACGTTGGCGGCGGCGGCCGGGTGGGTGATCGAGCACGCCCTGCTCATCCCCCTGGACCTGGAGTTCCTGCGCATCCTCAGCTTCATCCTCGTCATCGCCGGGACCGTGCAGTTCACCGAGATGGCCGTCGCCCGGGTCAGCCCCGCCCTGCACCAGGTTCTGGGCGTCTTCCTGCCGCTGATCACCACCAACTGCGCCGTGCTCGGCGTGGCCCTGCTCAACATCCAGGAAGCGCACACGTTCGCCGAGAGCCTGGTCTTCGGCGTCGGAGCGGCGCTCGGTTTCACGCTGGTTCTGGTCCTGTTCGCCGGCCTGCGCGAGCGGCTGGCCACGGCGGCGGTACCGGCCGCCTTTGCCGGTGCCCCCATCGGCTTCGTGGTCGCCGGGCTGCTGTCGCTGGCGTTCATGGGACTGACCGGACTGCCCGAAGGAGGGTGAGGCGATGTATGCAGCGATGCTGGTTCTGACCGGGATGGCGCTGGTGATCGGGTTCCTGCTGGCCGTGGCCGCGCAGTATCTAAAGCCGCCGCCGGACGAGACCGCCGAGGAGGTGGAGCGCGTCCTGCCCGGTACCAACTGCGGCCAGTGCGGCCTGCCCGGCTGCAGCGTCGGCGCCCGGGCCGTGGCCGCCGGCGAGCTGCCGGTGAACTTCTGCCCGCCCGGCGGTCGCGCCGTGGCCGAGGAGATTGCCCGGATCACCGGGCAGCCGCTGGTCCTGGAAGACGGCGACGACGGCGTCCGCCGGGTGGCGCGGGTCACCCGCGAGGACCTGTGCACCGGCTGCCTGAAGTGCATCAAGGCCTGCCCCACCGATGCGGTCATCGGCGCACCCAAGCAGATCCACGGGGTATTGCCCGAGGCGTGTTCCGGCTGCACGGCGTGCATCGACGTCTGCGCCACCGGCGCGCTGGAGATGGTCCCGGAGCCGGTCACCCTGGCCAATTGGCGCTGGCCGCGACCGACGGAGGCCTGCGACCGTGCTGCTTAGCAAACCAAAGATCATCCGCGGCGGCGTACGCACCGAGTCGCGCAAGCAATCCACCGCAGAGGCCCCGCTGGAACCCCTGCGGGCCGGGCAGCGGCTCTACGTCTCGCTGGCCCAGCACATCGGCGCGCCCGCCCTGCCGGCGGTCGCACCGGGCCAGGACGTCGCCAAGGGGCAGTGCATCGGCACGCCGGAAGCCGGCCTCTCGGCCGCCGTCCACGCCCCCACCTCGGGCCGGGTGGTGGCCATTGACCGCCATCCGGCGCCGCACCCCTCGGGGCTGACCGTCCCCACCGTGATCATCGAACCCGACGGCGAGGAGCGCTGGGCGCCGCAGCTGCCGGACCCGATGACCGCGCCGGCCGGGCAGCTCGACCCTATGGCCATCGCCACCCGGGTGGCCGAGGCGGGCATCGTCGGCATGGGGGGCGCCGCCTTCCCGGCGGCGGTCAAGCTCGGCGCCGGGCAGCCGGTGGCCACCCTGATCCTCAACGGCGGTGAGTGCGAGCCGTACCTGACCTGCGACGACCGCCTGATGCGCGAGCGCGCCGCCGGGATCATCGACGGCGCCCAGCTGATGGCCCGCGCCCTGGGAGCCGAGCGCACCGCCATCGGGGTCGAGGACAACAAGCCGGAGGCCATCCACGCCCTGCGCCGCGCCACCGACGCCCTGGGCGGCCCCGACGTGGTGCCGGTGCCGAGCCTCTGGCCCCAGGGCTCGGAAAAACACCTGATCTACACGCTGACCGGCTGCGAGGTACCCGCCGGGGCGCGGGCGGCGGATATCGGCGTGGTGGTGCACAACGTCGGCACCGCCTACGCCGTCCACCGCGCCGCCCGCCACGGCCGACCGCTGATCAGCCGTCCGGTCACCGTCGGCGGCGGCGCCGTGGCCGAGCCGACGAACTTCGAGGTGCCCCTGGGTCTGCCGCTGCAGGCCCTGCTCGAGGCGGCCGGCGGGCTGCGCGAGGACCCGGCCCGGGTGCTCGCCGGCGGTCCGATGATGGGCCAGGTGGCCCCGCTGGAGGCCGGCGTGGCCAAGGGCACCAACGGCGTCATCGCCCTGACCGCCGCGGAGATCCGCGAGACCGAAGGGCGCCCCTGCATCCGTTGCGGGCGCTGTGTCGATGCCTGCCCGATGGGGCTGATGCCCTTCGAGATCGCCAACCGCGCCGCCGCCGGCGACGTCGACGGCGCCGCGGCCAGCGGCCTGATGGACTGCCTGACCTGCGGTTCCTGCGCCTACGTCTGTCCCTCGGCGCGGCCGCTGGTCCAGCTCTTCCACCACGCCCGCGGTCAGCGCGCCGAGCAAGCCGCCGCCAAGGAGCGCAGCGAACTGCAGCGGCGCATGGCCGAGCAGCGGGCGGAGCGCCAGCGACGCGAGCAGGAACGCAAGAAGGCCGCCGCCGCGGCCCGCCGCCGCCAGCGGGCGCAGCAGAAGGCCGCCGGCGGCGATTCGGAAAGTCCAGCCCAGGAGCAGCCGCAAAACGAGGAGAAGGAGACTCAGACGTGAGCGAGCTGGTTGCCGGCCCCCACACCCGGGCCCCGCTGAGCCTGCCCACCCTGATGCGCCAGGTGCTGCTCGCCGCAGCACCCGCCACCGCCTTCGGGGTGTGGCTCTACGGCTGGCCGGCCCTCAATCTGCTGCTGATCACCCTGGTCACCGTGGTGGCCGCCGAGGCCGCCTGCCTGCGCGCGGCCGGACGCCCGGTACGCAGCGGCGTGGGTGACAGCTCCGCGCTGGTCGCCGGCTGGATCCTGGCCATGAGCCTGCCGCCCTGGGCGCCGTGGTGGATCGGTGTGATCGGCGGACTGCTGGCGGTGATCCTGGGCAAGGGGGTCTTCGGCGGCACCGGGCAGAACCTCTTCAATCCCGCCATGGTCGCCCGCGTTGCCCTGCTCATCGCCTTCCCGGTGGAAATGACCCGCTGGGTGGAGCCGGCCCCCCTGGGCTCGGCAACCGCCCCCGGCTTCCTGGAATCGCTCGGGATCACCTTCGCCGGCGCTGCTGACTGGGACGCGGTCACCGGCGCCACCACCCTCGACACCGCGCGCACCGCGGTCACCGAGGGGCAAAGCATCGAGACCGCCCTGCCCGAGGCCTATCAGCCGGCGCTGGCCCTGCTCGGCTACGCGCCGGGCAGCCTGGCGGAGGGCTCGGCACTGCTGCTCGCCCTGGGCGGGCTCTACCTGATCTACCGGCGGGTCATCGCCTGGGAGATCCCGGTGGTCATGCTCGCCACCCTGGCGCTGCTCGCCAGCGGCTTCCACCTGCTGGACCCGGATCGCTACGCCGATGCCGGCGTCCATATCCTGGCCGGTTCGACCCTGCTGGCGGCCTTTTTCATCGCCACCGACCCGACCACCTCGCCGGCCACCACCCTCGGCCGTGCGGTCTTCGCCGCCGGCTGTGCGCTGATCGTCTGGGTGGTGCGCACCTACGGCGGCTACCCGGAGGCCACCGCCTTCGCGGTGCTGCTGATGAACGCCTTCACCCCGCTGATCGACCACTGGATCCGCCCCCGGGTCTACGGCCGGACCCGGCTGGGCGCGCCGCTGAGCACGGACCGGGAGGCCCCATGAGCACGCCGGAGCGCCCCAGCTACCAGCAGCGCACCGCCTACCACGTCACCCTGCTCGGCATGGTGGCCCTGCTCAGCAGCGCCGCGCTGGTCATTGCCGACCTGCAGACCCGCGAGCCGATCGAGGCGGCCCGCGAGCGCCAGCTCGGCGAGCGCATCGCCCAGGTCACGCCGGTACACAGCGCCGCCGACGCCCCGCTGGAGCGCACCGTCACCGTCGAGCACGACGGCCGCCGACACACCGGCTGGCAGCACGTGGAGGGCGATGCAGTAACGGCGGTGGCGCTGGAGAGTCAGGCCCAGGGCTACGGCGGCACCATCCGGGTGATCGTCGGCATCGACCGCGACGGCGAAATCCTGGCCGCACGCGTCACCGAGCACCGGGAGACCCCGGGGCTCGGCGACGACATCGAGGCCGAACGCTCCGACTGGATCGACGCCTTCGAGGGGCGCTCCCTCGGCGATCCCCCCGAAGAGGCTTGGGCCGTGGAGAAGGACGGCGGCGAGTTCGACCAGTTCACGGGTGCGACCATCACCCCGCGGGCGGTGGTCGAGGCCGTCCACGCCGCCCTGCACGCCTTCGAGGCCCACCAGGACCGGCTGCTCGACCCCCGCGCCGGCCGCCAGCGGACCGCCGATGGCGCAACCGAGGAGACCGACGATGGCTGACACCGATGCCGGACTCGCCGACCGGGAAGCACCCGCCCCCGAGGGCCGCTGGCGGCGCATCGCCCGTGAGGGGCTTTGGGACAACAACGTGGTCTTCGCTCAGCTGCTGGCCCTCTGCCCGCTGCTGGCGGTGACCTCTACCGCCACCAACGGTCTGGGGTTGGGTCTGGCCACGCTGTTCGTGATGGTGCTCGCAGCGGTGCTGGTCTCCACCCTGCGCGGGCTGATCACCGACCCGGTGCGCATCCCGGTGTTTATCCTGCTCATCGCCACCCTGGTCACCGTGGTGGATCTGTTCATGGAGGCCCACCTCAACCCCCTCTACCAGGCGCTGGGGCTGTTCATCCCGCTGATCGTGACCAACTGCGCCATCCTGGCCCGGGCCGAAGTCTTCGCCTCGCGCCATCCGCCCGCCGAGGCCGCCTTTGACGGACTGATGATGGGCCTGGGCTTCACCGCCATCCTGGTCGTTCTCGGCGGCGTGCGCGAGCTGCTCGGCGCCGGCACCCTGTTCGACCAGGCCGGGCTGATGCTCGGGGATGCCTTCGCTTTCCTGGAGATCACCGTCTTCCCTGATTACCCCGGCTTCCTGCTCATGGTGCTGCCGCCGGGGGGCTTTATCGCGTTAGGATTTCTGATGGCCGGCAAGCGGCTGCTGGATCGACGCCGGGAGGCACAGACGACATGAGCGAGCACGAGGCGCAGAACGACCCCCTGCAGGTCTCGGTGGCCTACGTCGAGGGCAGTGAGCACTTCTGGCGCTGCCTGCAGGTGCCGGCGGGGACCACCGCCGCGCAGGCCGTGGCACAGAGCGGCCTGCAGCAGCGCTTCCCGCACCTGGAGCTGAGCGCGCTCAAGCTCGGCGTCTTCGCCAAGCCGGTCAAGGCTGATCGGGTTCTCGAGAACGGCGACCGCGTGGAGGTCTACCGGCCGATCACCGCCGACCCGGAGGCCCTGGCCGGCGAAGAGGCGGATTCATGAGCGGCTGCCTGGAGCGCGAGGCGGTGGTCATCGAGACCCGCGGCGATCAGGCCCGGGTCCACGCCGACCGGCCGGCGGCCTGTGGCGCCTGCAAGGCGCGCGGGGCCTGCGGCGCGCAGCTGCTGGACCGCCACCGCGGGGCGCGGGGCGTGTGGGTGCGCAACGCCATCGGCGCCCACGCCGGCGAGGCGGTGGTGGTCTCGGTGCCTACCGGCGCCCTGCTCGGCGGCGCCCTGGCCGTTTACCTGCTGCCGCTGGCCGGCCTGCTCGGCGGCGCCCTGCTCGCCGACGCCGGACTCGGCGCCGGCACCCCGGGCACCGTGGCCAGCGCGGCGGCGGGTCTGGTGGCTGGACTACTGGCCGCACGGCGTCTGCTGCAGCGTCGCCGCAGCCCAACCGGGCAACTGAGCCTGCGCCGCCCCGGCAGCGCCTAGAAGCGCAGGCGGACGCCGACACGCCCGCCGCGATTGCGCGACTCCTCGTACTCGAAGACGCCGTCAAAGAGTCCCTCCACCAGCTCGACACGGGCGCTCAGGGTCAGGCGACCATTGCCGATGCGCAGCAGACGCTCCTCGGGATCGTCCGGGTCGTCCATGCCCAGGTAGTAGGCATAGTGGGCGCCCACGCTCCAGCGCTCGGACAACGGTCGCTGCACACCCAACCCCACGGTGGCACCGGCCCGGCGGTCCTCCCGGCAGGCGTCGTCGTCGTCTTCCTCACACTTCTCGACGTTGCGCCGCTCGCGGGCGGCCGTGGCGTACACGTCCGTCCCGGCCACCACGTCGCTCCGATGCCAGCCCAGGCCGAAGGCGTAGTGCTCCAGGGCGGCGCGGGTATCTTCGGCGTCCCCGCCCCCCAGGCAGTCGCCGACGCAGGCATCCGTGCCCAGATAGTCGAAGTAAAGAAAACCGCCCGCGGCGGACTGCCAGGAGGCGCGCAGGTGGCCGCCGATGGCCCGGCGGTAGTCGATGGCCTCAGCGTCCGGATCCCCCTCCGGGCGGACGCTCAGCGAGCCGTCGAAGACGACCTGGGCAAAGGCCAGCTGGACGTAGCTCTGCGGTCGTTGCTCCTCGGCGGCGGCCGGCGCCACCCCGAGGACGAGAAGCAGCGCCCAGGCGATGCCTGCCCGAGCCCGGCTCGGGCGTGATTGCGGGTTGTCGCTTGCTCGCATCCGGGAACCGGCCCACGCGGCGGGGTGAGTACGGAACCTAACCGCTCGTCCGCGGCGATTCAACGCCAGCCTCAGCGGCCGATCTGCAGGACGTCGCCGCCACGCAGCAGTTCGCAGTGCACCCCTGCGGCAGCGGCCTGCTCGCGCAGCTCCTCCTCGATACGCGCCGCCGCACCGGGTTTGAGGTGCGTGACCCACACCCGCACGCCTGCGGGCCAGTGCCGCAGTTCGTCAACGAGCTGTGCTGGCGTGTAGTGGCCGACCTGGCGGGCCAGGGATTCCAGGGCATCGGGGAAGGCGCACTCGATGATCAGGGCATCCGGCATCCCCAGCTCTTCAAGCCGCTCACGCAGCGCCGGCGAGGCACCGGTATCGCCGCTGAAGACAAGGCTGCCGCTGCCATCGTCGATGCGATAGCCCACAGCCGGGACGCTGTGCCGCGCCGGCAGCGGCGTGATGTGGAACGCACCGAGGATCAAAGCCTGAGCGGAGGGCAGCGGCTCGAAGACAAGCACCGGCTCCTGCGGGGTGGGGATGGCGGTGAAATCCGGCCACAGGACGCCGTTGAACAGGTGCTCGCGCAACACGTCGAGCGTCGGCGCAGGCGCATGGACCCGGATGGGCGGGGTGCCGTCACCGATACGGGCGTCCGCCATCAGCCCCAGGTAGGCGGTGTGATCCAGATGGGCGTGGGTCAGCAGCACATCGCGGATGCCGCCGAGCTCCGCGGCGGTCAGGTCGCCGACGCCGCTGCCGGCGTCGACGAGCAGCCAGCCGTCCACCAGAAAGGCGGTGGTGCGCAGCCCCTGGCCGATTCCGCCACTCGTGCCCAGCGCGCGCAGCTCCATCGCCCCTCCGGTGGTCTCGGGTCGCCGCCCGGGACGACCCGAGGGTCACTCAGCCTTTGCGGCGCAGGACCCAGATCTCCAGCAGCGACCACTCCTCGCCAGGATAGTTCTCCTGCTCGAGCTGCGACATGCGCCGGTGGCGCGAGGCCATGCTGCCGACGAACTCGAAGCGCTCGAGGAGCATGCGCTTGGTGGCGTCGGCCTTCTCCAGGGCGAAGGGATTGAGGAAGTTGACCAGCATGTACCCCTCCCCCTGCTTGCTGGCAAAGGCGTCGAGGATCTTCTCGATGGCCTCCGGCTCCAAGTAGACCAGCGCGGCGGTGGAGATGACCACATCGGCCTCGGCCATGGTGCGCTCCACGGCCTGCTGCGTCTCGGCCGGCGGGGCGTTAAGGTCGGCCTCGATGGTCTCGTCGTAGATACCGGCCTGCTTGCCGTAGGCGAGCGCACTGCCGGAGATGTCGATCCCGGTGACGCGCGCGGGGAAGCGGCGCTCGGCCTCGATGTTCAGTGCGGCGTCGCGATCGCGCCAGTTGTGGCGGATGGCCTCGAAGTCCATGCCGTACAGGGTGGCCATGGTGGTGTTGCCGAAGCAGGCGCACAGGTCCACGAAGTTCACCGGCTGGCCACCGGCGGTCTGCTTCTCGACCCAGGGCAGGATCAGGCGATCGAAGGTCTGGCGATTGAAGTTATCGGAGACGTAATCGAGGGCGTCGAGGATCTGTTCCTTGAAAGGAACCGGGGAGTCGGCGATGTAGATATCGTCGAAGTGCTGTTTCTTTTCGTCGGTCTTGACACCGGTGTCGCTCATGCGGGCTTCTCCCTTTCGCTGATTTGCGGCGTATCCTCCCGCTGAGGCCCCCGCGGGTCAAGCCGGACACCGCCCGGCACGACACCGCGGACCATTGTGTTCAGGAGCCTGCGCGCGTACCTTTCCCACAGGGAGAGTCCGACAGAATGCTCAGGAGGGACGATGGAATTCGACACGCTCGGTGGCAAGCTGGCGCTGGTTGGCCTGACCGGTGTGGCCTTCGCCGTTCTCTACATGCTGTTCATCGCGATCGCCGTCGATCCGCGGCTGATCTCGATGGACTGGCTGGTGGTCTCGGTTCTGGCAGGTGCCGGATGCAGCTACCTGATCTACCAGTACAAAGGCATCATCAAATAGAGCGCACCTGGGCCGTCCGGATCGACTGCGCCGGAGCGCGAGCGTAGACGGCTTTACTGCGAGCAGCTCTGGCGAAGACAGTAGCGGTCGCCCACCCCTACACCGGACGCGTTGTGGTCCGCCGCCCCCGCTGCTACGGTCCGTAGGGTATGACCTACTGCCTCGCCATCGCGGTGGATGAGGGCCTGGTCTTCGCATCGGACAGCCGCACCCACGCCGGCGTCGACCAGGTCAGCACCTACAGCAAGATGTTCGCGTACGCCCGGCCGGGCGAGCGCAATCTTGTCGTGCTCTCCGCCGGCAACCTGGCCACCACCCAGGCGGTGGTCCGGCGGCTCAACCGCGACTGGCAATCCGGCGCTGAGCCCTCGCTGGCCACCGCGGCCACGCTCGAGGACGCCGCCGAGTACCTCGGCGAGGTCAGCGTCGAGCTGCAGCGGCGCACCGTGGAGCAGTCGGGCCAGCAGACCGGCCTGGCCGTGGAGGCAACCTTTCTGATCGGCGGCCAGATCCAGGGGCAGGCGCCGGGGATCTACATGGTCTATCCCCAGGGCAACTTCATCACCGCCTCACCGCTGCACCCGTTCCTGCAGATCGGCGAGACCAAGTACGGCAAGCCGATCCTCGACCGCATCGTCTCCGAACGGCTGGAACTGGACCGGGCGGCAACCTGTGCGCTGATCTCCATCGATTCGACCATGCGCAGCAATCTCTCCGTGGGCCCGCCCGTGGAGCTGCTCACCTACCGTCGGGACAGCCTCGACCCCGGCCACTACCGCGCCTTCCAGCCAGACGACCCCTACTTCGCGGGACTGCGCGAGGCCTGGCGCGACGGCCTGCAGCAGCTGTTCGATCAGCTCCCCGCCCCGCCGCTGGACCCGGCCGACTCCACCACCTGCTGAATGAAACGCAGCTTCTCGGCCCAGCCTCGCCCACGCTCTCCAGTCGCATGCCAACAGCGTTGACAAGTCAACGGCCATCGCTAACGATAAGCGTGGCGTCCCCTGATCGAGGTACCATGGCTATGAACCCGGCAAAGCCCGAGATCTCGTTCCGTGAACTTGGCGAGCGGCAAGAGCAAGAGCGTCAGCGTCTTGAGGAACTGCTGCGCCACGGGTCACGGGAGGAGTTGCGTGCCGAAATGCAGCGGCGGCGTGCACAGATCGGCGCGGTAGCCTGGAACCCCGGCGGACGGTTCGCCCCCTGATTACCGCCCTCGCAGCTGCTGCAAGGTGGCAGACCTACGGAACTCCATCGCCGAAATCTACGCCGCCTACGAACAGGCCGGCGGCTCTACTGAAGACTTTATCCTGATCGGGGGAAATGCCGGTTTTCAGTGGTATTTTGCCCTCACCAACGCCGATCACTCGGCTGTTAACGAAAGCCATCCGCTGGACACCGTAGACGTCGACCTCCAACTTCGAGGCGGCGAACCGGGCGGATTCAAGGCTCGCATCCAACGCCTTGCTGATGCTATTGGCGCCGAGATCGCTTGGCCCGGTTTCGACGACGCCACCCCGGAACTCGCCCGACTCCGCGTCCCCAATTATCATGGCCCCGGGCTGGATCTCGCGATCGATCTTTTACACGGCCCACACGGACTCAAGGCCGCAGAGATCGAACGGCACGCCGAAAGACTGTTCCACCCGGACGGGGGCCGACAACCGCTGTCGTATCCCATACTCCATCCGGTCCACGTGGTCATCGCATTATGCGAAAACTTCATCGACCTGCCGAGCAAGCGCACTCTGCTCACACTAAACCGGATCCGGGCGCTCCTGCCCATTGTCCGCAAATACCTCGTCGCACAGGCAGCCTACGCTGCGGATCCCGGGAAGGGGGATGCGGATGCGCGAAAGCAGGTCCGCAAAGAGGCACGGTGGGGAATCCAGGAACTCATGAGACGCAGCGCTACGGCGCGCTATGCGCAACTGTACGTCGATGACGGCGTCGATATCACCGAGGGCGTGCCGCTTCGCGAAGAGGCCCCGCTCAACCCGGCGTTCTGGGAGTCCGAGATGCCGGCCTTGCGCGAGCGCATCGAAAACCGCCGGCAGCGGGTACGTAATCGAATCGCACAAAACCGACGATCGGTCCGCCGATAGCTACCTTCGGGCTATACTGATCAGCCGCGCCTCGACCCCGGCCACTACCGCGCCTTCCAGCCGGACGACCCATACTTCGCGGGACTGCGCGAGGCCTGGCGCGACGGCCTGCAGCAGCTGTTCGATCAGCTCCCCGCCCCGCCGCTGGACCCGGCCGACTCCACCACCTGCTGAATGAAGCGCAGCTTCTCGGCCACCGGCGCGGTGACCTTGAAGGGATAGGGGTCGCGCTGCCCCAGGCTGCGCGCCAGGGCGTTGAGCGCCTCGCTGAGTTCGTGCCAGCGCTCCAGCAGCCGCTCGATGTCCTCGCCCGGCTGCGGCAGACCGGTGAGCTGATAGACCCCGGCGGTCTCCAGGGCGTCGGTGATGTGCAGGAAGTGGGCCCAGCTCTCGGCCCAGTCCTCCCAGGGGTGCGAGGCGGCGTAGGCACTGATGTGCCGCACGGCCCAATCCGGCCCCTGGGGGCCATGCTGGTAGTAGCGCTGCAGCGCTTGCTCGTAGGGCTCACGCTCGTCGCCGAATAGCTCGCGGAAGCGCTCCTGCCACGGCGAGCCCTCGATCAGCCGCATCCAGTAGTAGTGGCCGATCTCGTGGCGCATGTGCCCGAGCAGCGTACGGTAGGCCTCGCCGAGGGCGATGCGCGTACGCTCGCGGTGGATCTCGTCGGCCTCGGCGACGTTGATGGTGATCCGCCCCCCGGCGTGGCCGGTGATGATCTGCTGCGGCCCCTCGGGGGTGTCGGCATCGGCCAGGAACTGAAAGACCAGGCCGCGCTGCGGATCCTGCCAGCGATCGGCCAGAGGCAGGCCCAGGCGCAGCAGATCCGTGATCAGGTAGCGCTTGGCCGCCTCCAGCCGCCCCCAGTAGATGCGATTGAGCTCGTTATCCAGGTCGGGGATGGTATCCGTCAGGCGGCAGGCCAGGCACAGGGCGTCGCCGCTTTCCGCGGGCACCAGCCAGTCGCAGCTGGCAGCGGCCACGTTGGCGCAGTTGCGGTAGCGCTGCCGCCCGCCGCCGGCGGCCCGCCACAACCCGTCGGCGCCGGCATCCAGGGCAACCACGGCGCGGCGCCGCGGATCGAACCCCAGCGCCCGCTCGCAGCTCAGGCAGCGGGTATTGCCGAAGTGCAGCCGGTTGCCGCAGGCGCAGTGGAAGAGGCGCATGGCTCAGCCGTCCGAGAAGTAGGTCTCACCCAGGCTGTCATGGACCTGGCTCAGATCAACCTGCAGGGCGTCCAGCCGCCGGTGCAGCGCCCCGGCATCCAGCGGGACTTCCACCGGGGCGGTGGCGCGGCGCTCAGCGGCGGCGAGCAGCCGGCACGGGGCCTCGGGGTGCGGGAGTTCTTCCAGCGCCCGCTCCATGCGCTGGGTGCAGAAGCGCACCGAGCGCGGGAAACGGTCATCGCGCAGCAGGAAGTCGACCACCGCCGGCCCCTGGATCCCCGGGCCGCGCTGCTGCCGGAACTGGCTGTAGCCGCCCAGGTAGCGGAGCATGTTCATCCACACCGCGTCGTCCCAGGTCGGCGGGTGGTCGTCCTCGTCCCGCGGCAGCGTCGCCGCCCGCACGTCGATGGTGCGGGTGGTCATGTCGGCCCGCTCCAGATGCCGGCCGAGCATCAGGAACTGGTAAGTCGGCCCGCGGGAGAGCGTACCCTCGATCACCCCGCTGATCCCCTGGGCGTACTCGATCACCCCGCGCAGGTAGTCGAAGCGGTGGGCCCGCTCCACCGCCGTACCGGCGCCACGGTGGGTGTGGAAATAGAGCTGGTTGATGCGCTCGCGCAGCTCGTCGGGGAGCAGATCGCGCACGGTGCGGGCGTTTTCGCGCACCCGGGCGATGGCCGCGTGGATGGAGCTCGGGTGCTCCGAGGCCGGGATGAGCTGCACCATGGCGGCCCGCTCCGGGGTGAGGTTCGGGTCGCAGTGCGCGGCGGCCTCGGGCCCGCCAAGGACCTCGATCAGCGCCCGCCAGTCGATGCGCACCGCGTGGGGCTGATCCAGCGCCAGATGGGTGCCCGTACTGATCAGCCGCGCGGTGTTCTCGGCGCGTTCCAGGTAGCGGGCCATCCAGTAGACGTGTTCGGCCAGGCGCGAAAGCATCAGCCGCCCTCCTGCTCGTCGGACCTCACATCGACCACCCAGGTGTCCTTGCTGCTGCCGCCCTGAGAAGAGTTGACCACCAGCGAGTCGCGGGCGTTGGAGACACGGCTGAGTCCGCCGGTGGTCACGTGCTGCCGCGCCGCCTGGAGAACGAAGGGGCGCAGGTCGACGTGGCGCGGCTCCAGGTGTTCGCCGTTGAACGTGGGCACCGTGGACAGGCTGAGCGTCGGCTGCGCGATGAAGTTGGCCGGATCGCGGCAGATCTGCTCGGCAAAGGCGCTGCGCGTGGCGGGATCGGCGTGGGGGCCGATGAGCATGCCATAGCCGCCGGACTCGTTGGCCGGCTTGACCACCAACTCGTCCAGATGGTCGAGCACATAGGCCCGCTCGTCTTCGAACAGGCAGCGCCAGGTGGGGACATTGGCCAGCAGCGGCGCCTCGTCCAGGTAGTAACGGATCAGCTCCGGCACGAAGGAGTAAACCGCCTTGTTATCCGCCACGCCGGCCCCCGGGGCATTGGCAATGGCCACCCGCCCTGCCCGCCAGGCCCGCATGAGCCCGCGCACCCCCAGGGCCGAGTCCGGGCGGAAGACCTCCGGGTCGAGGAAGTCGTCATCGATGCGCCGGTAGATCACGTGCACGCGCACCGGGCCGTAGATGGTGCGCATGTAGACGCAGTCGTCCTCGCCGACGAACAGATCCCGCCCCTCCACCAGCTCGATGCCCATCTGCTGCGCCAGGTAGGTGTGCTCGAAGTAGGCGGCGTTGTAGACGCCCGGGGTGAGCAGCACCACCTCGGGGTTGTCGGCGTCGGCCGGGGCCAGGCTGATCAGGGCGTCGAGCAGCTGCCCGGGGTAGTGGTCCAGCGGCCGGATGCCGGAGCCCTCGAACGGCTCGGGGAAGACCTGCTTCATCACCTCGCGGTTCTCCAGCATGTACGACACGCCGGAGGGGACGCGGAGGTTGTCCTCCAGGACGTAGAGGGTCCCGTCGCGGTCGCGCACCAAATCGGTGCCACAAATGTGGGCCCATGCACCATAAGGGAGCTTCAGGCCCTGGCACTGCGGCCGGAAGTTGCGGGACTGCTCGAGGATCTCGCGGGGCAGAATGCCGTCCCGGATCACCGCCTGCTCGTTGTAGAGATCCTCGATCAGGCGGTTGAGGGCGGTAAGCCGCTGCTTGAGCCCGGCCTCGATCCGCCCCCACTCGCGGGCGTCCACCACGCGGGGGATGACGTCCAGGGGCCAGGCGCGGTCGATGTTCTCGCCGTCGCTGTAGACGGTGAAAGTCACGCCCTTGTCGCGGATGAAGGCGTCCACCGCCCGCATGCGCTCGGCCAGGTCGTCCTCGCAGATCGAGCTCAGGTACTCGAACAGCAACCGCGCCGCCGGGCGCGGCCGGCCATCGGGCTGCAACAGCTCGTCGTAACGCTGATCGGTGTCGAAGCCTTGGAATCGGGGTGCCATTGGGGAGCTCCTCTCTCGCCCTCCCTTAGCTAAGCACACACCGTGCCAGGCTTCCCACCCGGGCGTTCAAGTCCCGCAGAAGGTGCGCACCACCGCCTGCCCCATCTCCGGGGGCCGGGCCAGATCGGCGTGCTCCGGCTGATCCGACCACGGATCGGCGAGCACCCCGAGCAACCGTTCCATGGGGGCGAAGTCCAGTCGCTCGGTGGCGGCGTCCACGGCCCACTGCGCCAGGTGATTGCGCAGGACGAACGCCGGATTGACGGCGCGCATGGCCGCGCGGCGCTCGGCATCGCTGCGCCGCTCCGCCATCAGCCGCGCCCGCCAGGCCGACAGCCACGCATCCGCCGCCTGCGGATCCCGGAACCCCTGCCGGAACCCATCATCCCCGCGCGCATCGGTCCCGTCCAGCTCGCCGAGCCGCCGGAAGGTCAGGGTCCAGTCGGCCCCTTCCGCCGCCATACGCCGGAGCAGGTCGTGGACCAGATCATCGTCGCCGGGGCGCGCCTCGGCCAAACCGATCTTCGCCCGCAACCCGGCGCGATGGACCGCCTCAAAGTGCGGCCGGTAGCGGCTCAGGGCCTCGCGGGCGCGATCCACGGCGCTGTCCGGGTCGTCGTCGAGCAGCGGCAGCAGCGCCTCGGCCAGGCGCGCCAGATTCCACTCGCCGATGGCCGGCTGCTGATCGAAGGCGTAGCGCCCGAAGTGGTCGATGGAGCTGTAGACGGTGCCTGGATCGAAGGCGTCGAGGAAGCCGAAGGGCCCGTAATCGATGGTCTCGCCGGCCACCGAGAGGTTGTCGGTGTTCATCACGCCGTGGATGAACCCGACGTGCATCCAGCCGGCAATCAGCTCCGCGGTGGCAGTGGCCACCGCCTCGAGCAGCGCCTGATAAGGCTGCGGTGCCCAAGTGCAGTGTGGATAGTGGCGGACCAGGACGTAGTCGGCCAGCCGCCGCACGGCCGCCTGGTCACCGCGCCGAGCGAAGTACTCGAAGGTCCCCACGCGCACGTGGCTCGACGCCACCCGGGTGAGGACCCCGCCAGGCTCCGGGCTGTGGCGCCAGACGGTTTCGCCGGTGGCCACCGCCGCCAGGGTGCGGGTGGTGGGGATGCCGAGGGCGGCCATCGCCTCGCTGGCCAGGTACTCGCGCACCACCGGGCCGATGGGCGCGCGCCCGTCGCCGCCGCGGGAGAACGGCGTCGGTCCGGCGCCCTTGAGCTGGATATCGCGCCGAACGCCGTCGACATCGATCAGCTCGCCGAGGAGCAGCGCCCGGCCGTCGCCGAGCTGCGGGACGAAGTGCCCGAACTGATGCCCCGCGTAGGCCTGGGCAACGGGATCCGCCCCGGCGGGCACCCGATTGCCGGCGAATACCGCCAGCCCCGCCTCGCCCGCCAGCGACTGGGGCTCGAGCCCGAGCTGCCGGGCCAGCGGGCGATTAAGCCGCACCCACTGCGGCCGCGCCACCGGGGTCGGCCCGAGCCGGGCATGGAAGCGATCGGGCAGCGCGGCGTAGGTCGCCTCCCAAGGCAGGCTGTCGATCTCGCTGAGCGGTGGACGCACGGCACCACCCCGCAATCCGCTGATTGGGATTCCATGATGCCGCGATGACGGCGCGCATTCGGCCCACCCGGCGTCCGGGAAAACCGGCCCCGCCGATGGAACCGCTCCGGCCCGCCGGCTCCGGGCTGCCCACGGCCATTCCTTCGGCCGGCGCGCCGCACCGGCCAACCAACAAGGAATCGAGTGGACATGGTATCTTGAATACCCAGAAGAAAAGGCAGGCTTTCGCGCCTGGGTGGCGACGGGGCTCCCGCGGTGGACGCCGGGCCGGTGCTGGCTTACGGTAGATGCCACGGGCAACCCCCGGGACAGGCAGGGATTGCGCGCCCCCCAGCGCGGCTGCCGCGGGCTCAAGATCGGGTAGTTTGAATGGCGCCAGACGATAGCCGCGCAGACAAGGACGACGCCCAGCGACTGATCCGCCGCGCCCTGGAGGCACTCCAGGGGGCGTTTACCGTTTCGCCGGTGCCAACCGGCGGCGATGAGGACCAAGCGCGCCTGGCCCTGCCGGCGCTGGTGCTGGCCACGGAGGCGGCGGCCATCGCCGTGCTCGACGAGCGCGGCGGGATCATCTTCGCCAACCCCAAGGCGCGGCAGCTCCTCGATCTCAACCACACCACCCCGCCCGGCGACGATCGGGCCCCGGATCCGCCGTCGGAACTGCTCGCCTTCCGCCTGGTGGCGATCACCGGCACGCCGCTGTTCGACGCCCGCTGCGAGATCCACACCGCCGAGCGCGGCCGGCACGTCCTCTCGGTCAATGCCGCGCCCCTCCCGGACAGCGGAAACGGGCCGCCGCTGGTGGCCCTGGCCATGACCGACCTCACGGGGCAGTACGACTACTACGAGCACGCCCTGCGCGAGAGCGAACAGCGCCTGAAACTGGCCACCGAGGCGGCCGGGCTCGGCGTCTGGGAGTACGACCTGAAAACCGATACCTACCACTGGGACGAGCGCATGATGGCCATCTACGGCCTGGACGAATCGCAGCGGCCGGTCACCTACCAGGACTGGCTGGCCCTGCTGGTCCCGGAGCACCAGGACCGGCTGCATGCAGCGAGCAGCCCCGGCGCCGGGCGCGGCGAACGCCGCGAGATCGAGTTCCGCATCCGCCGTCCCGACGGTGAGCAGCGCCACATCCGCGCCGTCTGGCAGGGCATCGAGGATCCGCACGGACGGACCCAGCGGCTGGTGGGCACCAACGAGGACATCACCGAGCAGCGCGAGCTGCAGAGCGAGCTGGAGTACCGGGCCGCCCACGACCCGCTCACCGACCTGTTCAACCGGGCCAAGATCCAGCAACTGCTGCGCGCCGCCCAGGCCGCCTTCACCCGGCACGGTACGCCATTCGCCGTGCTGCTGTTCGATGTGGATCACTTCAAGCGCGTCAACGACCGCTACGGCCACGGCGCCGGCGACGCCGTCCTCTGGGAGATGGCCCGGCGCATCGAGAGCGTCCTGCGCGAGACCGACCACATGGGCCGCTGGGGCGGCGAGGAGTTCCTGGTCCTGGCCAGCCAGACCGACGAGGCAGGCGCCAAGACCCTGGCCGAGCGCATCCGCCGCCAGGTGGCCCAAACGCCCTTCGAGGGCGTGGGCACGGTCACGGTCAGCCTCGGGGTGGCCGCGGCCGAGGCCGGCACCTCCCTAGAGACCCTTGAACAGCGCGCCGACCGCGCGCTCTACGCCGCCAAGCACAACGGCCGCAACCAGTCCGTCCGCTACTCCCGGCTCCCGGAGACCGCCGATGATGGGCCTGCAGCCCCTGCTCGATGAGGCGGTCGCCCGCCGCGCCTCGGACCTGTTCCTGACCGTCGGGGCGCCGCCGGCGCTGAAGATCGACGGCACCGTCACCGCGCTTGAGGCCAACACGCTGGACTCCGCCGCAGTCCGCGAGCTGGTCGCCGAGACCCTCAGCGACACACAACAGGCGGAGCTGGCACAGACCCGCGAAGCCAATTTCGCCATCGTCACCGAGACCGGCGCCCGCTTCCGGGTCAGCGCCTTCTACCAGCGCGGCGAGCCCGGCCTGGTCATCCGGCGCATCGAGACCGCCATCCCCACCCTGGACGACCTCGCCCTGCCCGGCGTGCTGCGCGAACTGGCCACGCGCAAGCGCGGGCTGATCCTCTTCGTCGGCGGAACCGGCACGGGCAAGTCCACTTCCCTGGCCGCCATGATCAACGAACGCAACGCGGCCGCCCCGGGGCACATCCTCACTGTCGAGGATCCGGTGGAGTTCATCCACCCGCACCGGCAGTGCCTGGTCACCCAGCGCGAAGTCGGGGTGGACACTGCGGACTTCGAGACGGCCCTGCGCAATGCCCTGCGCCAGGCCCCGGACGTCATCCTCATCGGCGAGGTGCGCTCCCGCGAGGTGATGGACTACGCCGTCGCCTTCGCCGAGACCGGTCACCTGACCCTGGCCACCCTGCACGCCAACAACGCCAACCAGGCCCTGGATCGGATCATCAACTTCTTCCCCGCCGACCGGCGCGAGCAGCTGCTCATGGACCTGTCGCTGAACCTGCAGGCGATCGTCGCCCAGCAGCTGATTCCCGCTGCCGACGGCCACGGCCGCGTCGCAGCGCTGGAGGTCCTGCTCAATACGCCCCTGGTCCAGGAGCGCATCCGCAACGGCGAGATCGACACCCTCAAGGCCACCATGGCGGCCTCCGAAGAGGCCGGCATGCAGACCTTCGACCATCACCTGTATCAGCTCTACACCGAGGGCCGGATCCGCTACGAGGACGCCCTCGCCCACGCCGACTCGGCCAACGAGGTGCGGCTGCGGGTGAAGCTCGAACGGGAGGAGGACGGCACCGACGCGACGCCGTCGGGCGGGAGCGGGCTGCGGTTGCGCAGCTGAGCCACCGCCCCGCCGCCGCCCCCGGCAGCGCCCGGGTTATCCCGAAGCGCGGTCGCGGCGCGCCCCCTCGATCTCCTTCTGCCGCTTCGCCAGGCGCCGGGCGAGGACCACCTCGCCGGTACGCACGAAGTGCTCGTGGTTGGCCTCCACGTCCTCGCGGATATAACGGTAGTTCACCATCAGGCCGTAGGACTCGCGCAGCCGCGCCGCCGAATCATCGGCGAAGGGATTGACCTGCTCCAGCCGGGCCCCGTTGCTCAGGTGGAAGCGGGCCACCGGATCGGCCACCGTGCCCCGGCGCTTGACCCGGGTCAGGTAGGCCCGGGCGACTCGCTCCAGGGGGGCGGCCAGCACCGCCTCGTGTCCGTGGGGTTCGGCCAGCAGCAGCCGGAAGGCCGCGACCGTATCGCCCTCGCCCGCAGCCTTGTGCAGACGGTCGCGGTCGTCCGCCAGCAGCTGTTCCAGCCAGGCGCGATCGATCGCCGGCTCCGTACCGTCGCCCCCCTCCAGCGCCCGGGCGAGCCCGGGCACCGGCGAGAGCGTGACGAACCGCTCCACCTGCGGGAACTCCGCAGCCAGCTCCTCCATAACCTGCTTGAGCAGGAAGTTGCCGAAGGAGATGCCGCGCAGCCCGAACTGGCAATTGCTGATGGAGAAGAAGACCGCGGTGTCGGCCTGGGCGGGATCGGCAACCGGCTCCTCCGGCGAGAGCAGGGGCCCGGTGCGTTCCGGGATTCCCTGGACCAGCCCCACCTCGACGAAGATCAACGGCTCGCCGGGCAGGGCCGGATGGAAGAAGCCGAAGCAGCGCCGGTCGCCTGCCAGGCGCCGGCGCAGATCCTCCCAGCCCTGGATGGCGTGGACCGATTCGTACTTGATCAGCTTCTCGAGCAGCCGCGCCGAGCTGTCCCAGTCGATACGCTGAAGCTGCAGGAACCCCGGATTGAACCAGGAGCTGAGCAGATGCCGCAGGTCCTCATCCACCGGCCGCAGGCCCGGGTCCTCGCGGAGCCTCTCGAGCAGGTGCTCGCGCAGGGCCACCAGCACCCGCGTTCCGTCGGGCGCCCGGTTCAGCCGGCGGAAGAGCTCCTGGCGCGGCGGCTCGGCCACGCGCTTGAGCGCATCGAGACCGTCCCGGCCGCCGCTCTGCCGGTAGCGTTCCGCCGCCTCGCGGACCTGATCGGCATCGCACTCGAACTCGTCGCGCAGCGCCTGCAGAAAGTTCCCGGTACCTTCCGGATCGAGGCGTTCCAGACCGCGGACCACCTCCCGGGCCAGCGCCGCGCCGCTGGCCTCGCCCCGGCTGGTTAGCAGCTCCCGGCAGTGATCCGCCAGTTGCCGACTGGTCTTCGCACCGCCCTTGACCCGCGAGAGCCGCAGCCCCCGATCGGCTACCGAATCCACCAGACGATTCCACCAGGCTGTCTTCATGGCGTCACCCCATCAGTGCGTCGGGCAATCCCGTGGCAATGGCCGGGAAGATGGAAATGATCACGATGGCCAGGAGCATCAGCAGCATGAACGGCAATGCCCCGCGCAGGATCGCCCCAAGCCGCACGTCCGGTGCGATCCCCTTGAGCACGAAGAGGTTCAGCCCCACGGGCGGGGTGATCAGGCCGATCTCCAGGTTGATGGTCATGATGATCCCGAACCAGATCGGATCGAAGCCGGCCTCCAGGACCATCGGCAGCAGGATCGGGGCGGTCATCGGGATCACCGCCACCGGCGGCAGGAAGAGCCCGGCGATGAGCAGGAAGACATTGATCACTGCCATCAGCGTCCACGGATTGACGTCCAGGGCGGCCACGGCCGCCGCCGCGGCCTGCGGGACGTGGAGCGAGGAGAGCATGAAGCCGAACAAACCGGCGCAGCCGATGATCATCATGATCATCACCGAATCGCGCATGGCCGAATGGACGATGCCCCACCACGCCCGCGGCCGCCAGATCCGGTAGAGCACCACGACCATCAGGATCGCTGCCACGGCACCGACCCCGGCCGCCTCCGACGGGGTCGCCACCCCGCCGTAGAGCGCCCACATGATGAACACGATGATCAGAAAGAACGGGATCAGCTTGGGCAGCTTGGCGAAGCGGTCCTTCCAGGAGTAGTGGATGTCGCTCTCCAGCCGGGCGAGCGTCCCGGAACGCCAGGCGACGAAGACCGCCCACATCGAGAAGAGGACGATCAGCAGGATCCCGGGCAGGATCCCGGCCAGGAAGAGGCGGCCGATGGAGGTCTCCGTCGCCACGCCGTAGATGATCATGGTGACACTCGGCGGGATCAGGATGCCCAGCGTCGAGCCGGCGCCGATGGCCCCGGTGGTCAACCCCTCGGGGTAACCGCGACGGCGCAGCTCCGGGATGCCCATCCGGCCGATGGCGGCACAGGTCGCCGGCGACGACCCGTTCAGCGCGGAGAACAGACCACAGGCCCCGATGTTCGAGACCACCAGCCCGCCCGGCACCTTATAGAGCCAACGGTGCAGCGCCTCGTAGACGTCGGCGCCGGCCCGCGAGGACGCAATGGCCGCGCCCATCAGGATGAACATGGGGATGGCCACCAGCGTAAACTTGTCCATCGACCCGTAGAGCTGCTCGGCGAGCATTTCCACCGCCCCGACCCCCTCGAAGAAGATCAGGAACGCCGCAGCGGTCAGCCCCAGGGAGAAGGCCACCGGCGTACCGAGCAACAGAAAGACCAGCAACACGGCCAGGATGGCCAGTGCGATCCAGATGACAGTCATGCAGTTCTCCTCCTCGCGGCACTGCCCCGTTTATTGTTCTTTGAGCAGTTGCTCGGCTTCGCTGGGGAAGGGGCGCTCGCGGCCCGTGATGATGGCCGCGGTCTGGGCGATGTACTCCAGGCTCAGCAGCAGCATGCCCACCGGCATGGCCAGGTAGGGGATCCACAGCCGGGGCCCCCAGACGGACATGGAGCGCCACTGCGTCTCGTAGTACTCCAGCCACCAGATGAAGCCGGTCACGAGCAGCAGGACCACAAAGCCGAACCCGAGGGTGTTGGCGACGACCGCCAGGATCCGCTTGCCGCGTGACCCGAGCAGCATGGGCAGCAGATCCATGGTCACGTGGCCGCGCTGCTGCAGCACGTACGGGCTGCCCAGCAGGGTTGCGCCCACAAGCAGGAAGGTCACCAGCTCCGTCTGCCAGTACGTCGATTGATTCAGCCCGTAGCGGACGAAGACCATCTGGCAGACCACCAGAGCGGCCAAGACCAGCATCAGGGAGGCGAGCGTCGCGGCCCCCGCGTTGAGGCCCCGCACCACGCGCAGGAATAGATCCATGGCAGGTTCTCCCGTCACACGGTGGGAAGAGGGGGACGCGCGCACCGTGGCACCGATGGGTACGCGCGTCCCCGTGGCGGTCGGCTCCCGCGTCAGTCGACGCTCAGGGCCTTATTGAGCAGCTCCTGGCCGCGCGGGGTGCTCTCCACGAACTGCGGGAAGGCACTTTCCTCGGCGACGCTGCGCCAGGCCTCGAAGTCGCTGTCGTCCATGAAAGCCACCTCGACGCCCTGCTCGCGGAAGAGCTCGATCATCTCCTGATCCGATTCCTGCGCCGCCTCGTAGGCGAAGGCCTCGGCCTCCTCGCCTGCTTCCAGGAGGACTTGCTGCTGCGCCTCGGTCAGGTCGTTGAACGACGCCTTGGAGATCAGGATCGGCTCGTACATGAACCAGAGCGCGTAATCCCCCGGCGGGGTGACGCACTCGGTCTGCTCGTAGAGCCGGTAGGAGACCCAGCTCGCCGAGCTGGTCAGCGCCGAGTCGAGCACGCCGGTCTGCAGCGCGGTGTAGATCTCGGAGCTCGGCATCGAGTTGATCGACGCCCCCGCGGCCGAGAGCATCGTCTCGAACGACTGCCCGGCACCGCGGATCTGCGCGCCGTCGACGTCCTCCGGGGCCGTGATGCACTGCTCGTTGGACCCGAAACCGCCGGCCAGCCAGGTGTGGGCCAGGACCTTAACGCCGTTGTCCTCCATGACCTCGACGATCTCGTCCATGAATGCGGACTCATTGAGCCGCTGGGCGTGATCGTGATTCTTGACCAGCCCCGGCATCAGGGTCAGGTTGAACTCCGGATGCCGACCACCGGCGTAGGCCAGCGGTAGCGCGGTGATATCGAGACGGCCGCGCGCGATCGCCGGCCACTGCTCACGGGCCCCGTACAGGGACGAGTCGGGGTAGACACGGATCTCCAGACCGGTATCGGACTCGGTGGCCCGATCCGCGAGGATCTGCACCATCTCATCCCGAAAATCCCCTTGGCCTCCCGGCCACTGGTGGGACGCGGTAAGCCGGACCTCGCTGGCGGCGAGGCTCGAAGAACCAGCCGCGAGGACCGCGGCGGCGGCAGCGGACACGCTCAGTTGCGCAATCCGGCGTTGCGGATGACTGTTTTTCATCGGGACTCCTCCCAAGCGGCATTGGATCGTCGGGATCCGACCGTCGCCGGTGCCCGGTGACCGGGTCTTGTTGTCCGCAGCGACGGCCGGATCGGGTCTCGCTTACTGCTCTCGAATGGCTGGATCCTCCCTTATTGGTGCCTGTCGGTTCGGGGTATCCGGTTCAGTGGCGTTGCCCGCCGCCCACCAGCGTGCGCCCCTGCTCGAGCAGGTGGCCCTTCATGCAGGCGTCCGCCGCCTCGGGATCGCGATCGCGGAACGCCTCCATCAGCTGCCGGTGCTCCCCGAGCGAGGCCTGCAGGCGACCCGGCGTGCGTAGCTGCCGGTGGCGGGCCAGGATCAGGATGCGGCGCAGCTCCGCCGCCACCCGCTGCAGATAGGGGTTGCCGCACAGCTCCTGCAGCCGGGTGTGGAAGCGGTAGTTGTGTTCGTAGTACCGGTCGATATCGCCGTCGGCCGCGGCGGCCTCCAGCTGCTCGTGCAGCTCGAAGAGCTCATCCACCGCCTGCTGATCGATGCGTTCCACGCACTCGCGGGCGATGAGCCCCTCCAGCACGGCCATCACCGGGAACAGGTGGGCCAGATCGTCCTGGGACAGCTCGCGCACACGGCAGCCCCGGTGCGGCTCGAGCGTGACCAGGCCGTCGGCGTCGAGGATCTTCAGCGCCTCGCGGACGGGCGTCCGGCTGACGCCGAGCTCCTCGGCCAGCGCAAGCTCATCCACCCGATCCCCCGGGCTGAGCTCCTGCCGGAAGATCCGTTCCCGCAACAGGTCTGCAACCTGGCTGTACATAGCTTTGGTGCGAAGCGAATTGGCCATGGCCTTGCGTGACTCCCTGGCGTTGGCGGTTTGTAATTATGAATGTAGAATCTATAATGCACGCCGTCAACATGGCGACGAATACGCCACGCAACCGGGGCTCCGGCCACGCCCGGCCCGCCCCGCAAGAAGAAGGCGAGGAGGAGCGATGACCCCGCAACCCACGAGCCATCCGGCCGCTCACAACCTCTACACCACCCTGGCGCAACGGGCCGCGGCGACTCCGTCCAAGCCCTTTTTGATCACACCGGAGCGCGGAACCTGGACCTACGACGAGGCCTTCGGCCTGGCCGAGCACCTCTCCGCGGTCCTGGAGCAGATCGGGGTCCGGCGCGGCGACCGGGTGGCCGTGCAAGTCGACAAGAGCCCCGAGGCAGTCGCCCTCTACCTCGCCTGCCTGCACGCCGGCGCGGTCTTCCTGCCCCTGAACACCGCCTACAAGCGATCCGAGCTCGCCTTCTTCATCCAGGATGCGGAGCCCCGCCTCGTGGTGGGCGCCCCGGAGCGTGCCGAACTGCTGCGTGGGATCGTCGCCGAGCACCCGGCGACGCGCCTGGAGACCCTCGATGCCGCGGGCGGCGGAAGCCTGCTGGAAGAAGCGGCCGCCGGCATCGGACCGGCCCCCGCCACCGCCGCCGTCCATCCCGACGACCCGGCCAGCATCCTCTACACCTCGGGGACCACCGGCCGCCCCAAGGGCGCGGTGCTCTCCCACCGCAACCTGAGCGCCAACGCCCTGGCGCTGGAGGCCGCCTGGGGGTGGCGCCACGACGACGTGCTCATCCACGCCCTGCCGATCTTCCACGTCCACGGCCTGTTCGTGGCGCTCCACTGCGCCATGCTCGGGGCCTCGACCATCCACTTCCTGCCGCGCTTCGACGCCGGGCAGATCGTTGCCCTGTTGCCCGAAGCGACGGTGCTCATGGGCGTACCGACCTTCTACACCCGGCTCCTTCAGCACGAGGGGCTCACCGCCGAGCAGTGCCGAACCATGCGGCTGTTCGTCGCCGGCTCGGCACCGCTGCAGGAGCAGACCTTCGAGGCGTGGCGGGCACGCACCGGCCACGCGATCCTCGAGCGCTACGGGATGACCGAGACGGGGATGAACCTGTCGAACCCCCTCGATGGGGAGCGTCGGCCGGGCACGGTCGGACGCCCCCTGCCCGGCGTCCGGGCGCGGATCGTCGATGACACGGGCCACGAGGTGCCGCCGGGAACACCCGGCTCCCTGCAGATTCGGGGCCCGAACGTGTTCAACGGCTACTGGCGACTGCCGGAGAAGACCCGCGAGGAGTTCACCGATGATGGCTTCTTCATCACCGGCGACATGGCGCAGGTCAGCGAGGACGGCTACTACGCGATCATCGGCCGCGAAAAGGATCTGATCATCAGCGGCGGCTACAACGTCTACCCCAAGGAGGTGGAGAACGAGCTCGACGCCATGGATGAGGTGCAGGAGTCGGCGGTGGTGGGGCTGGACCACCCGGACCTTGGCGAGGCCGTGACCGCGTTCATCGTCCCCGCCGATGCCAACCGGCCGCCGGCCGGCGAGACCCTGATCCAGCGGCTCAAGGCCGAGCTGGCCGGCTACAAGGTGCCTAAGCAGGTCCACGTGGTCGACGAGCTACCGCGCAACACCATGGGCAAGGTGCAAAAGAACGTCCTACGCGAGCAGCACTCCGCCTAGGCCACCGCTGCCGGCTCAGGCGGCGGTGGCAACACCCCGTCCCTCCCCGCGGGAACACCCCGGCGCGCCATCGGCGCGTCGGGATGTCCGGCCCGTATTGTCCGCCCCACCCAGGGTTGATAATCTGCAAACACCGTTTACAAAATCCCGAGGGTGCATATGGACATCACGGACCTCCTCCGCTTTGCCGTCGAGCAGGGCGCTTCCGATCTGCACCTCTCGGCCGGGCAGCCGCCCATCATCCGCGTGGACGGCGACATCCGCCGCATCGACGCGCCGGCGTTCAGCCACAAGGAAGTGCAGCGGCGCGTCTACGACATCATGAACGACGGCCAGCGCCGCGAGCTTGAGGCGCGGATGGAGACCGACTTCTCCTTCGCCGCCCGCGGGCTGGGCCGCTTTCGCGTCAACGCCTTCCAGCAGGACCGCGGCATGGGCGCGGTTTTCCGGACCATCCCGAGCGACATCCCCACGCTGGAGGGTTTACAGGCGCCGACGATCTTCCAGGACCTGTGTCGGCTGACACGGGGACTGATCCTGGTCACCGGGCCCACCGGCTCCGGCAAGTCCACCACCCTGGCGGCGATGATCGACGAGAAGAACCGCCAGGACGCCGGTCATATCCTTACCATCGAGGATCCCATCGAGTTCGTCCACGAGCCGCAGCGCTCGCTGATCAACCAGCGCGAGGTCCACCGCGACACGCAGAGCTTCGACGCCGCCTTGCGCTCGGCGTTGCGCGAGGATCCGGATGTGATCCTGGTCGGCGAGCTGCGCGACCTGGAGACCATCCGCCTCGCCCTGACCGCCGCCGAGACCGGTCACCTGGTCTTCGGCACCCTGCACACGTCCTCGGCGCCGAAGACCATCGACCGCATCATCGACGTCTTCCCCGCCGCCGAGAAGGCCATGGTCCGCTCCATGCTGTCGGAGTCCCTGCAGGCGGTCATCTCGCAGACCCTGCTCAAGCGCATCGGCGGCGGCCGTGTCGCGGCCCACGAGATCATGATCGGCACCTCGGCCATCCGCAACCTCATCCGAGAGGACAAGGTGGCGCAGATGTACTCGACGATCCAGACGGGACAGGCGCAGGGGATGCAGACCCTCGATCACGCCCTGCAGCGGCTGCTCCAGCGCGGCGAGGTGGAACACGCGGTGGCCACGGCGGCGTCTGCGCACGGGCTCGCCTGAGGGCGCCTGCGTACACCGGTTTGGGCGTTTACGGCTGGTCGCTGCGAACCCACGGGCGCACACAGCCCGGGCGCGATCACA
>NZ_JAJNRE010000090.1:0-995 GCF_022228025.1 Halorhodospira sp. 9622
TTGAACAGTTTCTGTTCATTCTCATCGAGCTGAGCGTCGCTGGCCACGAAGTCCGGCTACTTGAGCCGCTTGTTCGGGTTGGGGTCGAACTCGTCGAGGCCTGGCTCTATCTAGACGGTACGGATAGGTCCCGGATACTGCGCGAGCTGATGATCGCTGGTCAGCAGCGTGTAGCCCTCGACACCAGCCTGCGCGATCAGCATGCGGTCAAAGGGATCCTTATGGAGGTCCGGTAGGCTGCCTACGGCGAGGGCATGGGCGCCACGGATCGCTAACTCCTCGTAGCCGTGTTCCAAGAGCTCGCGCCGGAGCACGGAAGGCTCCACCCGGAAGTCACTACGGTCGAGACCGCGCTTGATGGTGATCTCCCACAGGCTCGCAACGCTGTAGGCGAGCTGATAGTCCGGATCGAGGAGGAGGTCTCGCGCTTGCTGAGGTAGCCGCGGGGAGTCCGCTGCTGCCCAAAGCAGGATGTGGGTATCAAGGAGCAGATGCATCCGGATCCTCTCCCTGGAAGGCGTCGAGGATCGCTTGCCCGCCGAGCTGGTCGAAGTCGTCAGGCACCTCGATCTGCCCCTTCAGGAAGCCGACGCGCTCACTGGTTCCAGGCTGCGGTGACTCAAAACGGGATAGGCGCGCGATCGGTTGGCCCGATCGAGCGATGATGACCGACTCCCCCTGGCTGACCTTATCGAGGAGGCGGGAGAGGTGGGTCTTGGCCTCATGGATGTTGACGGTCTCTGTCATGGAGCCCCGCTGGTGTTTACGTTGAACTTAGTCAATTAGGCTAGACTAAGCGGTACCCAAAGGCAAGAACACGATCCCTCCTCAACGCTGACCTGCGGACGGTAGCCGGTATCCCGGGCCAGGTTGATGATGTCCGAGCGGATCTTCGGCACGTCGCCCGGCTGTAGGGGCTGATAGTGCTTCTCGGTTACCCGGCCTTTCGGCCTGCGGCTGCTGCGGAGCCAGCGGTGATGGGCTACGCCTAGCGG
>NZ_JAJNRE010000091.1:0-960 GCF_022228025.1 Halorhodospira sp. 9622
CCGCCCATCGAAACCGCCACTGACCGACTCCATGAACCACGAAAACGCTTCCCCGCCACCCTTCGCGCCCGTGGCCGCAGGTTAGCCGGACGCGGCCGATGCACCGTCTGCTTTCACGTCATCGCCGTTCAGGTAGGTGGCCTCCGGTGCCGTGATCTGGAGCAGAACCCCGGCGATATCCTCCGGCTCGGCGATGCGTCCCATCGGGTGATCTTCGTCCGCACCCTCCAAGGACCCACCGCGGAAGCGGCGGAGCAGTTCGGTTCGTGTCGCCCCAGGAGAGAGGCTGACCACCCGGACTCCGTGGCCAACCTCCGCGGCCGCGGCTGAGCGGGTCAGGCCGATGACGGCGTGTTTCGTCGCGGCATAGGTACCAGCGTGTGCCGACCCCGTATGAGAAAGCATGGAACCCGTATTGACGATCACGCCATGCCCCTGCTCGCGCATGACCGGGATCTCGTAGCGCATCGCGTAGTAAACCCCATCCACATTGGTGCGCATGACATCCCGATAGCCGTTCCCACCGGTCACGTCGATGGCGTCGAAATCGCCGAGCGGCCCCTCAATTCCCGCATTGTTGAAAGCAATATCCAGGCGTCCATAGGTCTCCACGCATGCGTCGACAAAGTCACGCATCTCATCGCGCTCACGCACATCGGCGCGCATGTAGGTCGCCTCGCCGCCGGCGTCCCGGATGGATGCAGCCACGGATTCGCCCAGTTCCTCGCGACGACCGCAAAAGAAGACCTTCGCCCCCTCTCGGGCGTACGCATGCGCAGCTGCCTCGCCGATCCCGGAGGTGGCACCCGTGATCAGCACGACGGCGCCCGCATACCGTCCTTCGCTCTCCCGCATGCCTTCGGGCCACCCCCCGAGCGCCGCACCGGCTGCGGCCATGCCGGCGAGCCCTGCGCTGGCGCCGGTCAGAAACCGACGGCGCCCTGGGCTGTCAGGGTCGTG
>NZ_JAJNRE010000092.1:0-868 GCF_022228025.1 Halorhodospira sp. 9622
ACTTCGGCCGTCCGACGACGCAGAACATCCACGAGGTGCAGCTGGAAGTGGACGGGGGCACTGCCAACCTTGACGCCCAGAACATGAGCGGTGTCGAGCAGTTCACCTACACCGACAGCGACGAGAACCTGATCGTGGAGAACATCTTCGGTCAGCCGGATACCCAAACGCACCGTCTGCAAAACATCCAGCCAAACAGCGACTATACCGCGCTCTACGACTCCGGCTTCGACCGTGACGTGGGCACGCTGGTGCTGACCATCGGCTCGGATGCCACGCCGGAGCTCGGCGAGGACGACGCGGAGAACAACATCCGTATCAACGAGGTCTCGTTCCAGGTCCGGGAAGTCGGCGCCGAGGAGTACGAGGAGGTCGTGCTCTCGACTCAGGCGATCCAGGACGCGGACACCTACGCCGATCTGCGTGAGGCCATCGATCAGGCGGCCACCGACGCTGGTTGGGACGAGATCGACGTCGACCTGCGCGAAAACCAGTCCGCCGAGACTCAGCAGTCTGCGCCGTATCAGATCACGCTCAGCGGCGAGAACCTGGACTTCCAAGAGGGCCGTTGGGACGCTGATCTGGACGTGCCGGGTGACTCGGACACGGTCACGCGTCAGAGCGTCGACCTTGATCGCGAGGGCATGATCATCTCCAACGTCGAGCTGGAGTCGGTCGGCAGTACCTCGCAGGGGTCTGAGGTGAACATCGCCGCGAACGACGGCTCCTATCGCGGTGTGGATCGCTTCGAGGTGGAGACTGAGGGCTTCGTCAACCTCGAGAGCCTGATGTCGCGGACCAATAACTCTGAGGGCACGGGTGACGATGCCCCGCACTACCTCCAGGAGGTGGAGCTCACCGGCGAGGG
>NZ_JAJNRE010000093.1:0-850 GCF_022228025.1 Halorhodospira sp. 9622
CCCTGGGCATCCGCATAGATGGCGGTGGTCGACAGCTGCGCGTGCCCTAGCCAGCGCTGGAGCAGGTTCAGCGGCACGCCGCTGCTGACCGCCTGGACGCCGAAGGCGTGGCGCAGCCCCTTGGGAGTGGCGTGTGGTCCGTGGACGCTGGCATCGTGCATGACACTGGTCACCCGGCGCCACCCAGTCACGCGCGTCCACGGCCAGATCCTGGTCCGTGCGGCCCGGCCGGCGCGTTGCAGCGCGCGCAGGTCGTGGGCCAGATCGAGCGCGTTGAGGACGTCGCCGGGAACCGGAACGGCGCGGTAGTGGCCCCGGCGGCGTTTCTTCAGGCTCTCGAAGACGATGACCTGGTCAGCCAGGTCGACCCGGTCGGCGGTCAGCGCCAGTGCCTCGGAGAGCCGGCACCCGGTGTAGGCGAGGGTCAGGCACAGGGTGCGGGTCTCGCGATCGGCGCGTTGCGCCGCGTCGAGAAAGCGGCTGCGCTCAGAGGCGGTGAGGTATTTGCGCCGTCCGGTGGCGTCGTAGAGGGTCTCGCGCATGGCCGCTGCAACAGTTGCCGGGGGAGGTGTTGCGCCCATCGTCCACGCGGGTGCCGAGCGGTGGCCTGGGGGCCGGCGAGGGCGGGGCGATGTGCAACACTATCTGGACATAGTGTTGCACACGGCGGAAGTTGGCTCAGCCCTCCTGGAAGATGTCCTCAAAGCGCTCGGCGGAGAGGGGGTTGGCCGACCAGCGCTTGAGGGTGTCCTCGTCCGCTTGCTTGATCCGGCGTTGGTGGGGGCGGGTGGCGGTCTCGCTAAATTTTTGCCCGAGTAGCCACAGGAGCAGTCCCGCCTCGCTCTCTAGG
>NZ_JAJNRE010000094.1:0-864 GCF_022228025.1 Halorhodospira sp. 9622
GGCGTTGCATCGCGGCCACGCTGCTCGGCGCGGTGATAGGCCTCGAGGTAGTCTCGGACCCGCGTGGCCGTCAGCCCCTCGCGCTCGGCCAGACGCTCGAGCACATCGCTCGGCGGCAAAGGCCTGGCCTCGAGCATACGACTGACCGCCGCGACCTGATCACGGTAGATGCGCGGATCACAGGCGCGCAGCCGGGCGCAGAGCCGCTCGCCGAGATCGGCGCCGACGCGCTCGGCGATCGCCCCCTCCAGCTCGGCGATGTGCCGGGCCCGATCTCGGTAGTGGTGGCTGTTGCGCACGGTCTGGCCCTTGCCGGTGGCCACTGGATGAGTGGCCACGATCTCGCCGGTCTCCAGGTCGACGATGTGCAGCTGCCCCCTGTCCTCCTGAACGCCGACCTCGCCACGCTGGTAGGCCATCGGCACCGAGTACTTGTTCGCCGACCAGGCGATCAGACCCGTCTTGTCCACCTTACGGGTGGCCAGCGCGGCCTTGGCCTGGTCCAGCCACTCCGGCGTCAGGTAGGGCCGCAGGTGCGCCCGCTCCTCGGCCTCGAAGTGCTCCTGAGGCTGGCGCTGCGTGGTGCCGTGGACGCGGACATTGGCCACCTCGTCAAGCCACTGCTGGACATGGGCGCGCAGGTCCTGCTCGTCGGCGAAACGTTCGCCGTAGAGGCAGTCGCGTTTGACGTACTTCACGCCGGCCTCGACCTTGCCCTTGCTCTCCGGGTCGTAGCCGCGGCAGGCGTGGACATGGAACCCGGCGGCGGTGGCGTAGGCGTGGAAGCGCTCGTTGACCGTCAGCTCCCGAAACTGCTCGGCGATGACCACCATCTTCGTCTGGTCGTAGACGCACTCCTCTGGT
>NZ_JAJNRE010000095.1:0-832 GCF_022228025.1 Halorhodospira sp. 9622
AATATTCCCGGCCTATTCACCACTACTTTCCGAACCTAACCTCGTTCCCAGAGCAGCCGGAGACCGACGACAGTCCAGGACCGCATACACTCGGATCAAGTCGTCTACCAAATCATAGTAGATCGCGTAATTGAAGCGATCGCGAAGTCGCTTACGCACACTACGCCAGTCATCAAACCGGGCTTCGCCCTGCCTCACGCCCGCCTCGCGCTCGGCCAGCACGTCACCGTGCCAGCCTGGAGTCGGGATGGCATCGGGCTGCTTGAGGAGGTCATCCCAGAGTTCCTCAAGCGCGCGGAGCTTCTCGGCCGTGCCCATGTCTTTGATTGGCAGCCTTGTAGGCATTGTCACGCCTCGTCAGGTATTACCTTTGTGAATACCACCCTCTATTGTAGCGCCGTCACTGCCAGTGCTGAGCGTTTCAGCCCTGCGGTCCCGCCGGGCGCTCCGTCGGCTCCGCCTCTCCCTGGGTCTCCTCCACCTCGGCGCGTAGGGCCTCGATCTCCTCCATCAGGCGCTGGTGCTCGGCGCGCTTGCGCTGCAGGTGGCGGTAGGCCAACTGTGCCTTCTCGCTCACCCCGGCCGGGGTGAGCCGGTAGAGGTAGCGGCGTTTATCCGGCGCGTTGGAGAAGTTCTGCGCCTTCACCCAGCCGCGGCTGATCACGGCGCGGACGGCGTAGTTCGTCTTGCCGACGGACAAGCCGAGCTCGCGGGCGATCTGGCGCTGGCTGAGGTTGGGGTTTTGATCCAGCAGGCGCAGGACCTGCAAGTGGAGCTCTTCGGAATCCATGCGCTGGCGTTTCCGTGAGGGGCGTAGGGGGCTGGGGGTAGG
>NZ_JAJNRE010000096.1:0-779 GCF_022228025.1 Halorhodospira sp. 9622
GAAGTGGTGGGCCCATTCCACGAAGCTGGGGTGCCTCTGCGGGCAGTATAGGTCCACACCAAGGCAGCGGCTCATGGGGTCGACTCCGAGGTGGTTGTCTCGAGGGCATCCTGGGAGCGACGCATGGATTCACCCTGCATCTCGAGGCGGTAGCTGTTGTGCACCACCCGATCGAGGATGGCATCGGCCAGCGTGGTATCGCCGATGACCTCGTACCACTGGGCGATGGGCAGCTGGCTGGCGATGACTGTGGAGCGGCGTCGGTAGCGGTCCTCGAGGAGTTCCAGAAGCTCCCGTCGGTCGGCGTCATCCAGAGCCCCAAGACCGAAGTCGTCGAGCACCAGGACTTGGGCCTTGGCCAGCTCGGCAAAACGGCGGGCATAAGTGCCATCCGCCCGGGCCAGGGTCAGCTCGCCCAGTAGCCGGGGCAGACGTGCGTAGTAGGCCCGGTAGCCGTCGCGGCAGGCCTTCTGCGCCAGGGCGCAGGCGAGATACGACTTGCCCACACCGGTTGGACCGGTGATCAGCACATTGCGCTGATCGGTGACCCATCGGCTGGTGAAAAGCGGCTCAAGCACAGCACCTGAGAGCTTGCGGCGGGCGTGGCGGTTGATCCCCTCGACGCAGGCCTCCGGATAACGCAGCTTGGCGGCACGCAGGCGGGCAGTGAGCTGGCGATCGGCACGGACCGCGGCCTCACGCTCGACAAGCAGGGCGAGGCGATCGAGAAACGGCATCGCCTCCAGGTCCGTGCGGCCCAATTGCTCCTCGACGGCAGC
>NZ_JAJNRE010000097.1:0-779 GCF_022228025.1 Halorhodospira sp. 9622
TCTCGATCCCCTCCGCCACCACCGGCATACCCAACCCGTGGGCGAGGCTCACGATCCCGCGAACCAGGGCCTCGGACTTGGCGGAGCTGCCGATGCCGCCGACAAAGGCGCGATCGATCTTGAGCGTGGTCAGCGGCAGGGCCTGGAGATAGGCCAGGGCGCTGTAGCCGGTGCCAAAATCATCCAGTGCCAGCTGGACGCCCATCGCCGAGAGCTCCCGGAAGACCGCCTGGGTATCCGCGTCGAGGTCAAGGAGCAGCGTCTCGGTAATCTCCAGCTCCAGGGCGCCCTGGGGTACCCCAGTCTCGTCGAGGATCCGGGAGACCGACCCGACCAGGTCACCGGCGTGCACCTGCCACGCCGAGAGGTTGACCGCCACCTGCATCGGATACCCCTGCTCCAGCCAGGCCCGGGCCTGGCGTGCCGCCGTCTCCAGCGTCCACTCACCAACCGGGTTGATCAGCCCCGACGCCTCAAGGATCGGGATGAAGACTCCGGGCGAGATCGGGCCCCGCTCCGGGTGGTCCCAGCGCAGGAGAGCCTCGGCACCGACGATGCGCCCCGAGCCAAGATCGACCTGCGGCTGATAGGCCAGGTAGAGTTCCGCGTTGTCTACCGCCTGCTGGAGGTCGGCGCGGAGCGTGAGCTGCTCCCGAAGCCGCACACCAGCCTGCGCGTGGGCAAGCCTGATGCTGGAGGTGCCGGTGGCGAGGGCGTTGGCCGCGGCTGCTTCGGCCTGGCCGAGGAGCGCGCCAGCCTCCTGGCCGTCCTTGGGGAAA
>NZ_JAJNRE010000098.1:0-732 GCF_022228025.1 Halorhodospira sp. 9622
CACGGCCTCAGCGGGCGCTGCTTCCCAAGGCCGCCGGCCCCAGTAGCGGGCCTGCTTGGCCAAGGGGCCTCGTGGAGAGGCAGAGCCCGCCGAACGCTAGGCCTCTACGACCCAACCGCCGCTGTGGTCTGTGAAGAAGCCTGAGGCAAATCGTCCCAAGACGGGCGCGGCGCCTTGGGGCGACTCATGAAGCCCTTGCGCTCTTTGCGGCATGCTGCGGTAATATCTACCAAGCAGCATAGGGTTTGTGTGCTGCAATGACGGACCAAAACACATGGATGGAGTTATCGAACATGAAGAAGTTCTCAGTCTACTGGGCGCCGCTGGCCGCGAGTTCTTTGGCAATTTTCAGCACTCCTGCGTTTTCTGATCTGAGTGGTCCTTACGTTGGTGGCGGGATTGGACTCTTTGGCAGTTACACCGCGGAAGTAACGCAGGAAAGCTTCCAGTTTGGCCTCGATGATGAAGAGCTGAGCGAGTTTGTAGGTTACACAGACTGGTTTACTAATGCTGACCTCCTAGTTGGCTACGGTGAACAAGTCGATAACTTTTATCTCGGGGGTGAGTTTACCCTGAGCGCCGGGCTCACGGACGAAGATGTTGAGGAAGTTTCTGGAACGGATACTGTTACGAATGATCGAGTAACGCAGACCTACAACATCGAAGCAGGTCAAGGGTACGCGCTGAGCGGTCGCGCGGGCTATGTCTTGGCCCCTTCTTCCATGGTCTATG
>NZ_JAJNRE010000099.1:0-646 GCF_022228025.1 Halorhodospira sp. 9622
AGACCCCCGACTACGACCAGGACTTCAAGAACCTGATCGTCGACTACCCCCGTGAGGCGATCGCCTTTTTCGCCAGCCAGGAGGCGGTACGCCTCGATGAATCCGTGCGCGTGCTCCCCATCCGTCAGGAACAGCTCAAGGAGCGGCTGCGTCACCACTACCGGGCCCTCGACACCCCACTGCACATCGAGTGGTCGAACGGCGAGCGCGAGGTGCTGGCCTTCGCCTTCGAGGAGGAGACCCGGGCCGAACGCTTCGACATCCACCGGCTGATTCATTACTGCACCGACCTCTCGCAGATGCTCGGCACAACACGGATCGTGCCGGTGGTCATCTTCCTCTCCGCGCGTCCGGTGCCCACACGGCTTGAGCTTGCCGGGGATCAGCACACGTACCTGAGCTTCCAGTACCTTTACTGGCAGGCCGGAGCCGAGTCGTACCGGCAGCATTTGGACAGCAGCAACATCGTCGCCCGCCTGTGCCTGCCGCTGATGCACTGGGAAGGCACCGACGAGAAGCTCGAAGCCCGCGCCAGTGCACTGCAGGGGCTTGAGACCCTGGAGCCGGACCCGAACAAGCGGCTCAAGTATGCGGATTTCGTCGACAACTACGCGCAGCTCGATGAAAATGAACAGGAACTGTTCAG